>NZ_JACGMO010000174.1:0-11298 GCF_015354745.1 Micromonospora sp. S-DT3-3-22 | reverse complement strand
GGCGCGCAGCGCCGCGGAGGCCGCCGGGCGGCTGCTCACCCGGCCGGCCCTCGGGTTGGGTGACGTGGTGCCGGCGCCCGCGTCGGTCCGGCCCAGTCCGGCCGCCGACTTCGTCCTCCCGGCCGACGCGGCGGTACGGGTCAGCGCCGACCCCGCCGCCCGGGAGGTCGCCGGCCACCTCGCCGAACTGCTCCGCCCCGCCACCGGCTACCCGCTCCCGGTCGCCGACCTGCCGCCCGCCCCGGGCCCGCTCCAGCTCACCCTCTCCGCCGCCGCGCCGCACGGCCCGGCGGCGACGGTGTCCGGCGACGCCGAGGGCTACCGGCTCGACGTCGGCACCGACACGGTACGGATCACCGCCGGCACCGCCACCGGCCTGTTCCACGGCGTGCAGACGCTGCGGCAACTGCTGCCGGCAGCCGTGGAGAGCCGGACCCCGGTGGCGCAGCACTGGGTGGTGCCCGGCGGCACGATCGTCGACCGGCCCCGCTTCCCCTACCGGGGGGCGATGCTCGACGTGGCACGGCACTTCTTCAGCGTCGAGGACGTCTGTCGGGTGATCGACCACCTGGCCCGGTACAAGCTCAACCACCTGCACCTGCACCTCACCGACGACCAGGGCTGGCGGATCGCCGTCGACTCCTGGCCCCGGCTGGCGACGGTCGGCGGGCGCACCGCGGTCGGTGGCGGCCCCGGTGGCTGGTACACCGCCGCCGACTACCGGCGCATCGTCGGACACGCCGCCCGGCGGCACGTCACCGTCGTGCCCGAGGTGGACCTGCCCGGCCACACCAACGCGGCGCTGGTCGCGTACCCCGAGCTGGCCCCGGGCAGGGTCGCGCCGCCGCCGTACACCGGCACCGAGGTCGGTTTCAGCTACGTCGACCCCACCGACGAGCGCACGTACGACTTCGTCGCCGACGTGCTCGGCGAGGTGGCCGCGCTGACCCCCGGGCCGTGGCTGCACATCGGCGGGGACGAGGCGTACAAGGTCAAGGGGGCGGCGTACACCGGGTTCGTGGAGCGGACGCAGCGGATCGTCGCCGGGCTGGGCCGGACCGTGGTCGGTTGGCACCAGATCGCCCCCGCCGGGCAGGTCGACGGCCGGGTGCTCCAGTGGTGGGGCACCGACGGCGACGACCCCACGGTGGCCGAGGCGGTACGCCGGGGCGCCCGGGTGATCCTCTCCCCCGGCAACCATGCGTACCTGGACATGAAGTACGCCCCGGACACCCCGATCGGGCACGACTGGGCCGGCCTGATCGACGTGCACCGGGCATACCACTGGGACCCGGCGACCCACCTGACCGGCGTCCCCGCCGAGGCGGTGCTCGGCGTGGAGGCCCCGCTCTGGACGGAGTCGGTGACCTCGCTCGCCGAGATCGAGTTCCTGTTCTTCCCGCGCCTGCCCGCCCTCGCCGAGGTGGCCTGGTCCGCGCCGTCGACCCGGGGCTGGACCGGCTTCCGGGAGCGGCTGGCCGGCCACGGCCCGCGCTGGCGCACCGCCGGCATCACCTTCCACCCGTCGCCGGAGATCCCCTGGCCCGCCGCGCCGGCCGGGCGGCATCTCCCCGACGCCGCAGGTACGCACCGGAATCCCGCCCCCGACCAGCCCGCACCGGGCCGAGACGCCACCACACCCGACACGCGCTGACCCAAGTCACCGCTCAACTTCCCGACCTCCCCGCACAGCGGGCACCCCAACCCGGCGGACTCTGCGGCACGGCGAGTTCTCCGACCTGCCGGAGGATCGCCGGCCGCTGCCCCACCACCTCCGATCACCGTCAGTCACTTCCGACACGAAAGCCACATCTATCACACAGCGTGACCGTTTCTGGCCATGATCAGCGGCCACCTTGCACCCCATCCGCCCCCCAACCCACCCTGAGCTGCGCACTCTCGTCACCTCCCGGCAACCACCACACACCTCCCTCGCACGCTTTGCTCTGCTGCCACATACGCACCAGGCACACGGAGTGACTGTCGCGGGGAGGGTGGCAGAGCAAAGCGTGCGGAGGGGCAAGTGGCACGGGGGTGGTTTGTGACTGTGAGTGACCGGGTGGTGGGTTGCCGACGGGTGTCGTCGGTAGCGACGCTGCGATGACGGATCGGCCCACCGGCGGGTGACGGGGGCCACCCGTGGGGCGGAATCGTCGGCCGGCCGGGGTCGTTACACCTGGTATCCGCGATCGCCTGGCCGGTCGCCGGCTCGGCCCCCCGACCAGCAGGGCGGCGTAGCGCCACCCGGCACCCGGCCGGCAGAGCCGAGCCACCCGGTCAACGGAGGCGGGCGGTGGAATGCCTGAACCGGCGAACCGGTTGTGCCTCCCCGGCCGGCATCCCCGCGATCGCCGGTCCGATCTTCCTCTTCACCTGCCGATGTGGCACCACCGCGTCACCGCACCCCCTGCGGGACGCCGTGGAACCCCCGACACGCAGAGGAGCACGCCATGCGTACCGACATCCTGCGGAAGACCGTGCTCACCGCCGCCGGCCTCGCCGTCACCGCCGGTGGCATCGCCGGCCCCGCGCTGGCCGCGCAGGCCGCCGAGACCACCCGCCCCGCCGCCGTCGTGCAGACCGACCGCAAGCCGGCCGGCGAGCGTGAGCTGAAGGTCGACTACGCCGCGCAGCCCAACTTCTACTACTGCGGCCCGGCCGCCGCCCGTAACGCGCTGAGCGTGCAGGGCAAGAACATCGACGTGGACGCCATGGCCAAGGAGATGGGCACCACCGAGAGCGGCACCGACAGCATCAACGACATCACCCCGATCCTGAACAAGGAGACCGGCCGCAAGGACGCGTACCGCAGCACCGAGATCCCGGCCGGCAAGGTCGACGGCAAGCGGATCGACCGGCTGCGCGCCGACATCGTCCGGGCCGTGGACGACGGCCGCGCCGTGGTCGCCAACATCGCCGGCACCGCCACCGACACCGACGGCAACACCCACTCCTTCGAGGGCGGGCACTACATCAGTGTCGTCGGGTACCGCGACGGTGGTCGGGTCGTGACGATCGCGGACTCCGCCAACCCGGACACCGCCTCCTACCGGATCGACGTCGGCGAGCTGGCCCACTGGATCGCCAGCCGTGGCTACGCCTCCTGACCCGCGCCGACACGCGAAGGGCCGACCCCCGATGGGTCGGCCCTTCGTCGTTCGGCACCCCGGGCCGCACTCTGACGGCGGGCGGGCCGGCCTCAGCCGCCCGAGTCGTCCAGCTCGGCGCCCTCGGGGACGGTGTCGTCGTCCCGGCTGTCCAGCCAACCCTCCGGCAGGAAGACCTTGCCGGGGGAGTTCGTCCGGCCACGCGGCTGACCCAGGGCGGCCACCGGGAACGGTTCGCCCGCGTCGAGCTTGCCGAGCAGGTCGTCGAGCTGGGCCAGGCTCTCGATCATGGCGAGTTCCCGGCGTAGTTCGCTGCCGACCGGGAAGCCCTTCAGATACCAGGCGACGTGCTTACGGAAGTCGGTGCAGCCGTCCCGCTCGCCCCGGGCCGGGGTACGCGAGCCGGCGGTGAACTGGTCGACCAGCAGTTCGGCGTGCCGCCGTATGGTCACGGCCACCTCGCCGAGGGTCGGCATCCGACGCTCCGGCCGGCCCTCGAACGCGGCCTGCAGGTCGGCGAAGAGCCACGGCCTGCCCAGGCAGCCCCGACCGACCACCACCCCGTCCACCCCGGTGTGGGCCACCATCCGCAGCGCGTCGTCGGCCTCCCAGATGTCGCCGTTGCCGAGCACCGGCACGTCGAGCGCCTGCTTGAGGGTGGCGATGGCGTCCCAGTCGGCGGTGCCGGAGTACCGCTGCGCGGCCGTCCGCCCGTGCAGGGCCACCGCCGCCACCCCGGCGTCCTGGGCGGCCAGCCCCGCCTCGACGTACGTCAGGTGGTCGTCGTCGATGCCCTTGCGCATCTTGACGGTGACCGGCACCCCGGCGGGGGACGCGGCGTCCACCGCGGCCCGCACCAGCCGGGCGAACAGCCGCCGCCGCCACGGCAGGGCCGACCCGCCGCCCCGCCGGGTCACCTTGGGCACCGGGCAGCCGAAGTTCAGGTCGATGTGGTCGGCGAGGTCCCGTTCCACCACGATCCGCACCGCCTGGGCGGTGACCTCCGGGTCGGTGCCGTAGAGCTGGAGGCTGCGGGGCCGCTCGTCGGCGCCGAAGGCGATCATGCGCAGGGTCTTCGGGTTCCGCTGCACCAGCGCGACCGTGGTGATCATCTCGCAGACGTAGATGCCGCCGCCCTGCTCCCGGCAGAGTTGCCGGAAGCCGACGTTGGTGATGCCGGCCATCGGGGCGAGCACCACCGGCGGCCACACCTGGTGGGGGCCGATGGTGAGCGGACGAAGGACCGCAGCGGGACTGGTCACGTACCCCAGAATCCCATGCCGGCGGCGGCCCGCCCACCGCCGGTGGCCCGCCCCTCGGGCGAACCCGGCCGTCGGGTACGGCTCAGGACCCCTCGGGGACGGTCAGGACCAGCCCGCAGACGTCCACGATGACCGAGGTGGCCGCGTTGACGTGGACGCCGAACGACAGCGGGGTGCCCTGGTGGCTGCCCAACTGCACCTCCACCAGGTTCGACAGCACCTGGTTCGGCCCCCACCAGTTCAGCGAGGACGTCCCCGGCCGGGCGATGGACGAGCTGTACGCGGTGAGGAAACCCCCGGAGACGGTGCCGGCGACGGTCACGTTGACGTACGCGGCGGTGGCCCTCCCGGCCAGGGCCGGCGGCACGGCGCGCACCGTGACGTGCAGCGCCCGGCCGGCACCCAGCCTGCCGGCCACCACGTCGCCCGCACCGGCGACCACGTTCGCGGCGTAACGGTCCATCGCCCGGGTGTCGAGGATGCGCACCGGGGCGACGGCGAGCGTCCGGTTGGCCCACCGGGACGTGCTGACATACCGCCTCGTCCCGTCCCGGCCGCCGATGACCAGGTCACCGGAGTCGGTGACGGCCAGCGAGCCGGTGGGCAGCTCCGCCGGGATCGACGCCTCCGGGGTGGGGGCGAGGACCAGCGGTGGACGCCCCCCGTCGTGGGTGAGGGTCAGCGTCGGGGCGTCCGACGACCCCCCGGTCAGCAGCGTCCCGGCGGTGCCGGCGTCGTTGGGCTGCCCGACCCGCACCGGCTCACCGGCAGCGGCCTCCGCCGGGGTGACGACGACGCCCCCGACCACCACGCCCGCACCGACGGCCACGCCGCCCCGCACGAGCTGACGCCGGGTGGTCGCACGGGTCCGGTCACTGCTCACGTCGTTCCCCTCCCGGTCAGACACCGGTCCGTCCTCCGCGTCCGGCGGCTGCCCTGATCGTCCGGGCGCGCGCCCCGGCCGCACCCGGACGGCCACCGGACGCACCGGCCAGCACCGAATCCGGGTGGTACACCAGCAGGCCGGTGACGTCGAGGATCACCGCCGCCGCGCCGGCCGCCACCCAGACGGCCACCACGTCCGGGTGGTAGTCCCCGTCGACGGTCTCGTAGCCGCCGAGCTGGGAGATGACCCCGTTGGAGAGCAACTGGCCGGCGTCCCACCAGTTGATCGTGGAGGCGGTGGGCAGCGCGCCCCGCCCCCAGACCGTGGCGTATCCGGCCCGCGCGGTGTCGGCGACCGTGACGTTGCCCATCAGGCCGTCGCCGTACGCGACGACGCCCCCCAGGTGGACGACCAGCAGGGTGTCGGCGAGCACCCGGCCCCGCGGGTCGACCCGGCCGGCGCCTTCCAGCAGCCGGGCCCGGCCGGCCGCGCTGCGGCTGTCCAGCACCCGGATCGGCGGGATCGGCACCAGCATGGTGGCGTTCGCCGTGGTCAGCGTCTCGTGCTGCACCACCGCGCCGTCGACCATCCGCTGCACGCCCAGCCCGGCGGCGGTCGACACCAGCCCGCCGTCGCATCCCGGACCGGGCGGCCGGCGGGTCAGCCGGAGGGTGGCGCCACCGGCGCTGTTCGCCAGGGCCAGCGTGGCGGCCCCGCCGTCGGCGGCGCTGGTCACGGTGGTGTGCGCGGTGCCGGTGGTGGTCCCGCCGAGGACCACCGGGTCCCCGGTCGCGGAAGGGTCACCTGCGGACGATGTCATGCTTCGTTCCCCCGGGGGCGGATGCGGCGGGGCGGCGGGTCGCCTAGGCACGGCCGGTGAGCACCTGGCTCGGGTGACCGACGAGCAGGCCGGTCAGGTCGAGGATCACGTGGGTCGGCGAGCTGGTGGCCTGGAGGGTCAGCACGCTGTGGTACGCCCCCAGGGTGCCGAGCGCGGTGAACAGGAAGTTGGACAGGATCTGGCCGCTGGTCCACCAGTTGACCGTGGAGGTGGCCGGCCGGGGGCCGCTGCCCCACACGGTCAGCACGCCCCCACCGGTCATCCCGGTCACCGTCACGTTGCCCTTGACCGCCCGGCCGTCCCGGACGTAGCTGTCCAGGCTGAGCACGATCGGCCGGCCCGGCACCAGCCGGCCGGTGGCGTCGAGGTCGCCCGCGCCGGAGACGATGGCCCGCCGCAGGTCCGGCTGCCGGGTGTCGAGCACCCGGGTCGGCACCACCGCCACCGAGGTGGTCGCCCACTGCGACGTCCAGGCCCAGCCGGTGGTGCCGTCCCCGGCGTCCGTGCCGGCCCGGACGACGAGGTCGCCGTGCTCGTCGACGGCCAGGGTGCCGGGTTCGGCGTCCAGCACCTGCGGGTGGAGGCGGTCGCCGGGCACCAGCCGCAGCGGGGCGCCCCCGGTGTTCGCCAGCACCAGCGTGCCGTCCCCGGCGGTGGCCTGCACGGTCGTGGTGGCCGGGCCGGCGTCGTTGGTCGTACCCAGGGTGAGGTTCCCGCCCGGGGCGGCGCGGGCCGGGTCGGGCCGGGCGACCGTGACGGCGACGCCGGCCGTGGCGGCGGCGACCGTGGCGGCCCGGCGCAGCAGGCGACGGCGGTCCGGGTCGTGCTCCGGTTGCGGCGCACGCGTCATTTCCCACCCCCGTTGCGATATCCAGCACCGCGAATGCTGGCACGGCACACCGGCCGACTCAAGGACCCGGACGGACGCGGACCGGCCCCGCCCCGGTCAGGGGGCGGGGCCGGTCCGACGGTGGCCGGGCCGGGCGACCCGGATCCGGCGTGGTCAGCAGCCGGGCAGGCGCTCGATCAGGTAGCGCTCGACCTGGTCCAGGGCGACCCGTTCCTGGGCCATGGTGTCCCGGTTCCGCACGGTCACCGCGTCGTCGTCGAGGGTGTCGAAGTCGACGGTGACGCAGAACGGGGTGCCGATCTCGTCCTGCCGGCGGTAGCGGCGGCCGATCGCCTGCGAGTCGTCGAACTCGACCACCCAGCGCTTGCGGAGCTGGGCGGCGAGCCCCTTGGCCTTGGGCGAGAGCGCCTCGTTGCGCGACAGCGGCAGCACCGCCACCTTGACCGGGGCCAGCCGGGGGTCGAAACGCATCACGGTGCGCTTGTCGACGCCGCCCTTGGTGTTCGGGGCCTCGTCCTCGTCGTACGCCTCCAGCAGGAACGCCAGCACCGCGCGGGTGAGGCCGGCGGCCGGCTCGATGACGTACGGCACCCAGCGCTCGTTGCGGGTCTGGTCGAAGTACGACAGGTCCACGCCGGAGTGCTTACTGTGCGTGGACAGGTCGAAGTCGGTGCGGTTGGCGACGCCCTCCAGCTCGGCGAACTCGGTGCCGCCGAAGCGGAACCGGTACTCGATGTCGACGGTGCGCTTCGAGTAGTGGGAGAGCTTCTCCTTGGGGTGCTCGTAGAAGCGCAGGTTCTCCTCGGAGAGCCCCAGGTCGAGGTACCAGTTCCAGCGTTCCTGGAGCCAGTACTCGTGCCACTGCTCGTCGGAGCCGGGCTCGACGAAGAACTCCATCTCCATCTGCTCGAACTCGCGGGTGCGGAAGATGAAGTTGCCCGGGGTGATCTCGTTGCGGAACGACTTGCCGGTCTGCGCGATGCCGAACGGCGGCTTCTTGCGGGCGGCGGTCGCCACGTTGTTGTAGTTGACGAAGATGCCCTGGGCGGTCTCCGGGCGCAGGTAGTGCAGGCCCTCGTCGCTCTCCACCGGGCCGAGGTAGGTCTTCATCAGGCCGTTGAACATCTTCGGCTCGGTGAAGGTGCCCTTGTTGCCGCAGTTGGGGCAGTTCAGCTCCTGCAACGAGGTCAGCGGCTTGCCGTGCTTCTCGGCGTACGCCTCCTCCAGGTGGTCGGCGCGGAACCGCTTGTGGCAGGACTGGCACTCGGTCAGCGGGTCGACGAACTCGGCGAGGTGGCCGCTGGCCTCCCACACCTTGCGGGCGAGGATGACCGCCGAGTCGAGGCCGACGACGTCGTCGCGCTGCTGGACCATGGCCTTCCACCACTGCCGGCGGACGTTCTCCTTCAGCTCCACGCCGAGCGGACCGTAGTCCCACGCCGACCGGGTGCCTCCGTAGATCTCGCTGGAGGGGAAGACGAAGCCTCGGCGCTTGGCGAGGCTGACGACGGCGTCGATACGGTCGGCTGGCATGTTTCCTCCTACGCCGGCTGGCGGTCGGCGTGGCCATGAAGACGGGTGGGACCGGACGGCCCGGGACAACGGTACGACCAGCAGCGCCCCGGGCCCAGCAGAATACCGGGGACGGCTCAGCTGACCCCGCAGACCTCCATGCCGCCGGTCTGCTGGTCGGCGGCGAGGGTGACCTGCTGGGTGTCCCGCCCGCCGCCGCTGAAGGTCACGTCGACCGGCACGGTGAGGGTCTGCGGGTCGACGTCGCCCACCCGGTAGCTGGCGACGGCCGGTTCCTCGGCGACCCGGCGGGCGAACTCGCCCCGCGACTCCCGCCGCCGCGCGTCCTCGCAGAGCGCGTCGTACGCCTTGCCGTACTCCTTGGCGACCAGGGCGCGGTAGTAGTCGTCGGTGACCGCCTGGCCCTGCTCCTCGATGGCCTGCACGTTGCTGACGACCAGCCCGACGGCTGCCGCGCCACCGCCGCCGCAGCAGATCAGCAGGGCCAGCGCGCCGACGCCGAGGCCCAGCCAGAGCCGCTTGCGGCTGCCCTCGGTGGGCGGGGCGGCGAACGGGGGAGCCACCCCGGGCCCCTGGGGCGGCGGGGGCACCCCCGGGTCCGACGGCGGGGTGGGCACGCCCGGGGCACCCGGCGGGAGGGGCGTCCCCGGGCCACCCGGGGCGGCGGGCGGCGGTGCGCCGTCCGGGCCGGGTGTCGCGGGGTACGGCGGTGGGGCTGCCGGGCCGGGAGCGGTCATAGGAGCAGGGTAGTGCCACCGGGCTCGACGCTGCGGACTCGCGGCCCGATCGGGCTCAGCGCTGCCTGCGGACACGCGGCCCGGTCGGGCTCAGCGGTGCGGGCGCGCGGCCCGGTCACTGTCGACGACGACCACCTCGCCGTCGGGGGCCGCGCCGGCCAGCGTCTCGTACGCCGAGGGTTCGTCGACCGACTCGGCGAGCAGCGGCACGGCGGTGATCTTGACGTCGAACCCGCCCAGCGCCCGCCGGTACGTCCCGACCGACTCCCACTCGGTGAGCAGGCACCAGTGCCGGGGGTCGTCGAGGGCGCGCAGGAGTTCACCGCGCCGGTAGCCGGGGCGGGCGGCGAGCGCGGCCAGCGCGGCGTGCGCCCGGGCGGTGAAGTCGTCCGCCGCCTCGACGGCGACCACGAACCGGTTGGTGACCAGCACCGGGTTCCTCCTCGTAGAGTCTGTGGGATGCAGCCTACGCAGCGCCCCCTGCTGGCCCGGTTGGCCCGGGCGAACCCGACGTCGGTGTTCCTCGCCACCCTGGCGCTGGTGCTGGTGGCGCTCTTCGCGCCCGGCCCGGTCGGTGGTCTGCTGCTGCTGGCGCTGGCCGCCGGGCTGGCCTACCTGCTGACGGTCACCTGGCCGGTGCAGGCGCCGCAGACCCGGCTGATCCGGTTGGTGATGCTGACGCTGCTGGTCACGGTGGCCCTGGTCAAGCTCTTCTGACATGCACTCATGCGTTTTTGACAATCATTCTCGTTTTCACGGACAGTTGCCGACATGACCACCCGCACCCGGTTCCGCGCCCTGACCGCCGCCACCGCCCTGCTCGCCCTGACCGGTCTCACCGCCTGCTCGACCGAGGGCGCCGGGGCCGACCCGGACCGGGTGGACGTGGTCGCCGCCTTCTACCCCCTCCAGTTCGTCGCCGAGCGGGTAGGCGGGGACGCGGTCACCGTCACCAACCTGGCCAAGCCGGGTGCCGAGCCGCACGACCTGGAACTCAACCCCCGCCAGGTCGGCCAGGTCAGCGAGGCCGAGCTGGTCTTCTACCTCAAGGGCTTCCAGCCGGCGGTGGACGAGGCCGTCGCGCAGAACGCCGCCGACCGGGCCTTCGACGTGACAGGTGTCGCTCCGCTGCGCGACGCGACAGCCGGCGGGCACGACCACGACCACGAGGGTGAGGACGGTCACGCCGAGGAGGAGAACGGCGGCAAGGACCCGCACCTCTGGCTCGACCCGACCCGGCTGGCCACCGTCGCCGACAAGCTGGCCGAACGGCTCGGCGCCGTCGACCCCGACCGGGCCGCCGACTACACCGGCCGGGCCCGGACGCTGCGCGGCGAGCTGGAGAAACTCGACGCCGAGTACACCGCCGGCCTGAAGACCTGCCAGCGTCGGGAGATCGTGGTCAGCCACGCCGCCTTCGGTTACCTCGCCGAGCGTTACCAACTGGAGCAGATCGGCCTCACCGGGCTCACCCCGGACACCGAGCCCGCCCCGCAGCGGCTGGCCGAGGTCGCCCGCGAGGCCCGCGAGCACGGCGCCACCACGATCTTCTTCGAGACGCTGGTCAGCCCGAAGGTCGCCGAGACCATCGCCGCCGAGGTCGGCGCGAAGACCGCGGTGCTCGACCCGATCGAAGGGCTCTCCGCTGACGGGGGTGGGGACTACCTTTCGGTGATGCGCACCAACCTGACCACGCTCCGTACCGCCCTGGGGTGCTCGTGACCGCTCCCGTCATCCAGGTCGCGCACGCCACCGCCGGCTACGACGGCCGGCCGGTGCTGCGGGACGTCTCGCTGACCGTCACCGCCGGTGAGGTGGTGGCCGTGCTCGGGGCCAACGGCTCCGGCAAGTCCACCCTGATCCGGGCGGTGCTCGGGCTGGTCCCGCTGGGCGCCGGCACGGTCGAGCTGTTCGGCGTCCCGCAGCGCCGGTTCCGGCAGTGGCACCGGATCGGGTACGTCCCGCAGCGCCTCGGCGCGGGCAGCGGCGTGCCGGCCACCGTCCGTGAGGTGGTGGCCTCGGGACGGCTGGCCCGCCGGGGCGTGCTGCGCCCGCCGGGCCGGGCCGACCGGGCCGCGGTGG
>NZ_JACGMO010000173.1:0-11469 GCF_015354745.1 Micromonospora sp. S-DT3-3-22 | reverse complement strand
GGCCGGTGGCGGCCGGGGGCTGGCAGCCCGGCTGCGGGACCGGTTGCGCCACCGGGGCCGGCGCCGCCCGCGCCACCCCGGCCTCCCCCACCCGGGTACGCGTGGCGCGGGTCGGCGTCGACTCCCCGCTCACCGCACTCGGGCTGGACCGGGCCGGCACCCTGGTGCCACCGGCGGACTTCACCCGGGCCGGCTGGTACGGCGGCGGCCCGGCACCGGGCGACCCGGGGCCGGCGGTGATCGCCGGGCACCTGGACTCGCGGCGCGGCCCGGCCGTCTTCGCCCGTCTCGGCGAGGTGCGCCCCGGCGACCGGATCGAGGTGTGGCGGGGCCAGCACCGGGTGACGTTCCGGGTCACCGGTACGCTGCGCACGCCCAAGGACGCCTTCCCCACCGCCACCGTGTACGGCCCGACGCCCGGCCCGGAGCTGCGGCTGATCACCTGCGGGGGCGACTTCGACAGGCGCGTCGGCCACTACCGGGACAACGTGGTGGTCTTCGCGGTCGCCGACCCGCCGGTCGACCCCCTCCCCCGCTCCGCCGCCGACTGACCCGCCCACCGGCGCCGCCCCGGACACCCCGCCCGCTAGGCTCCGGCGGTGCGACTGACCAGCGTGTACGACGTCCTGGCCGCCGAACGCAGGCTCGCCGGTCGGATCGTCCGGACCCCGCTCCTGCCCTGCCCGCAGCTCGGCGACGAGTTCGCGCTCGACGTCGCGGTGAAGGCGGAGAACCTCCAGCACACCGGCAGCTTCAAGGTCCGAGGAGCGCTGAACGCGCTGCTCGCCCTGGCGGAACGGCAGGCGACGCCCGCCGGGCTGACCGCCTTCTCCGCCGGGAACCACGCCATGGCGGTGGCCTTCGCCGGGCGCGCCTTCGGCCTGCCCACCGTCGTCTGCATGCCCCCGCACGCGGTAACCACCAAGATCGAAGCGGTCCGCCGGTGGGGTGGGGAGGTCGTGCTCACCGACGACCTGCTCGCCACCTGTGAGGAGATCACCGCCGAGCGCGGCTACCACCTGCTGCCGCCGTTCGACGACCCGGACGTCATCGCCGGCCAGGCCACCCTGGGGCGGGAACTGCTGGCCGACGGCCCACCGCCGGGCCTGGTGCTGGTCCCGGTCGGCGGCGGTGGGCTGATCAGCGGGGTGGCCGCCGCCGTCCGCGCGGCCGTCCCCACCGCCCGGATCGTCGGCGTCGAGCCGGCCACCGCCAACGTCGTCGGTCACGCGCTGCGTACCGGCGGTGGGACCCCGGCGACCCGGCCGGTCTCGATGGCCGACGGACTGGCCGCCCCGTTCGCCGGCCGGCTCACCCTGGCCCACGTCCGGGACCTGGTGGACGACCTGGTGGAGGTCACCGAGGCGGACATCCGGGCCGCCTGGTGGGACCTGATGGCGGCCACCCGGCTGCTGCTCGAACCGGCGGCGGCGGTCACCCTCGCCGCGCTGCGCACCGGTCGGGTGACCGCCGCCCCCGGCACCCGGACGATCCTGGTCCTCAGCGGCGGCAACGTCTCCCCCACCCTGCTGACCACCCTGCCCTGACCCCCGCCCCGCCCCATCTCCGAGCCTCGCGCGATCTTGGAGTTCTGGTGCCGGTTTCGTGGGGATACATCCCCTTTTGCGCCCACCACAACTCCATGATCGACGCGGTGGGGTGGGGTGGGGTGGGTTAGCGGATGGGGCGGCGGCCGGCGAAGCCGCACTCGACGCGGTGGTACCAGCGCACGTCGGGGTCGCCCTCCAACCAGCACCAGAGCACCGCCCGGCCCTCGTGCTCGCCGGGGAAGTCGAGCAGCACCGGGGCGATCCCCTTGACCTGGATGTCGTGCGAGTTCAGCTCCTCCAGCACGCCGTGCAGCCGGGCCTCCAGGGCCTTGACCTCGGCCCGGCCGCCCAGCGCCGACATCCCCGGGCCGGCCAGGTCGGCCCGCAGCTCGGCCAGGTCGGCCCGGATGCCGATCAACTCGTCGATGCGGGGGTGCAGGGTGGCGACCAGGTACCGCGCCTGGGCGAGAGTGAACACGGGGCCAGTATGGGGCACCCGCGTGATCCGTACCGACCCGTCCGCCGGCTCCGGTCGGGCCGCGATGCCGGGCCGGGCCGCAACCCTGCCGGGTGACCCGTCGGGCAGGGGCCCGAGGCGGGCGGACGGCGACCGAGGGGCGGGCGGTGGGGCCGAGCGCCGACGTCGACCCGGTCCCGGTGGATGAAGGGTCACCATCGACCGTCCACATAGGTCACAGGGTGGCCCGGCCGGCGGGTGCCGACGACGCGGCCGATGGATCAAGATCTTCAGGCGCGCGGTCCGTCGCCTCTCCGTCCCGTCGCCGCACGCGCCAGTACATCCGCGAGACCGAACCAGGAGTCCCCATCGTGATCAACAAGTACCCCGGCACCTGTGGCACCTGCCGCGGCCGGGTGGAGGCCGGGGCCGGGCAGGCGCTCAAGCTCGGCGCCGGCTGGACCACGTACCACGACGACTGCGCGCCGGTGGAGGCGGCGCCGCCGCCGGGCACCCACCGAGGGTGGCACGACCTGCCGGTGGTGGGCTTCGACATCGAGACCACCGGCAACGAGCCGTTGGACGCCCGCATCGTCTCCGCCGCGCTGGTGTACTCCGACGGCACGACCAGGCGGTGGCTGGTCAACCCGGGAGTGCCGATCCCGCCCCGCACCACCGAGATCCACGGGATCACCGACGAGCTGGTCCGCAGCGCCGGAACGCCGGCCGGGACGGCGCTGGCCGAGCTGGGCACGGCCGTCGGGAAGGTGATCGCCGACGGTACGCCGCTCGTCGCCTTCTGCGCCCACTTCGACGTCACGACGTTGCACGCCGAGCTGGCCCGGCACGCCCTGCCGTCGCTGGACTGGGACCGCGCCGTCATCATCGACCCCTCGATCCTGCACCAGGAGGTCGAACCGTACCGGTTCGTCGGCCGGCAGCTCGGTGAGCTGTGCAGATACTACGAGGTGACCCTCGGCTCCGCCCACGACGCCACGAGCGACGCCCGCGCCGCCGTCGCGATGGCGGTGTCGATCGCGGCCCGGCACGAACGCATCGCCCGGATGCTCCCCGACGACCTCCACCGGGCGCAGATCACCTGGTATGCCGCGCAGAAGCGGAAGCTCCAGGAGTACTTCGACCGGCGGGGCATCGCCGAGACGGTCAGCCTGGAATGGCCGCTGGAGACCAGGCGACGCCGACAGGCCGACAATCCTCACCCCGATCAGGGCTGATTTCCTCGGTAGGCTGTCGGGCGACCCGGTGCGCGAACCGGGTCGCCCGACAGCCGACCAACCCGCTCGCCATCCCCGGTTCCCAAGGCATCATCAGCGTCGTTCGCGTCCTCGCCCACGCGGCGTGGGCCCCGCCGACTGTCCGCCGTCGGGGTACTCGCCGAAGATCTCGTCGAGGATCCTCCGTGAGTTCACCGCGGCCTCGCTGTCGGCCGGCGCGGCGGCGTAGGTGACAAGCGTCTTCCAGAGCGCCCAGCCACGCCCGCGCGCCCAGGTCGCGTCGTCGACGGACAGCCGCTCCCGGAACACCCGCCGGCCGTCGACGGTCAGCAGTGTCCAGGCGACAGCCAGGTCGCAGGAGGGATCGCCGACGCCGCAGGTGCCGAAGTCGATGACCCCCGCGAGGTGTCCACCGTCGAGCAGGAGGTTGCCCTGCGCCACGTCGACGACGACGCGTTCGGGCGGCGGGCCGAGATCCGCAATGTCGTCGGCCCCCGCCACTGACATCGCCGGCCGGGTCAGTCGGCCTGGGCGGCGAGTTCGCGGGCGCGGTCGCGGGCGGCTTCCAGCGCCGCCAGCAGCGCGGCGCGTACCCCGTGCTTCTCCAGCTCGCGGACGGCGGAGATGGTGGTGCCGGCCGGGGAGGTGACGGCCTCGCGGAGCTTGACCGGGTGTTCGCCGGAGTCGCGCAGCATCATGGCCGAGCCGATCGCGGTCTGCACGATCAGCTCGTGCGCCACCTGCCGGGGCAGGCCGAGCAGGATGCCGGCGTCGATCATGGCCTCGACCAGCAGGTAGAAGTAGGCCGGGCCGGAGCCGGAGAGGGCGGTCACCGCGTCCTGCTGCGACTCGGGCACCCGCAGGGTCGCCCCGAGCGGGGCGAACATCTCCTCGGCCAGGGCCAGGTGCTCGCCGGTGGCGTGCGCGCCGGCCGAGATCGCGCTCATCGCCTGGTCGACCAGGGCGGGGGTGTTGGTCATCACCCGGACCACCGGGGTGCCCTCGGGCAGCCGGCGGCTGAAGAAGCTGGTGGGCAGCCCGGCGCAGAGCGAGACGACCAGCTTGTCGGCCGGCACCTTGGGGCCGATCTCGTCCAGCAGGACGCCCGCGTCCTGCGGCTTCACCGCGATCGCCAGCACGGCCGCCTCGTCGACGGCGGTCAGGTTGTCGACCACCCGTACGCCGTACCGGGTGGCCAGCTCCTCGGCCCGCACGGGTCGGCGGGCGGTCGCCAGCAGCCGCTGCGCCGGCCAGCCGGACCGCAACAGCCCGGAGAGCATCAGCTCGCCGATCTTTCCCGCCCCGATCACCGCGACGGTGTGCCTCGCCGACCCCATGTCACCCTTCCGTCCCGTTCGTCCGGTCCCGTGCCCTTCCCCTCCGGCAGGGCGGAGGGGAAGGGGTGGGGCGCGATCAGCTGCCGAAGAAGACCTCGGCCTCGTCGTAGCGCTCGATCGGGACGGTCTTCAGCTCGCGGGTGGCCTCGGCCAGCGGGACCCGGACGATGTCCGTGCTCTGCATCGCGACCATCTTGCCCCAGTCGCCCTCGTGGGCGGCGTCGATGGCCTGGAGGCCGAGGCGGGTGGCGAGCACCCGGTCGAACGCGGTCGGGGTGCCGCCGCGCTGGATGTGCCCGAGCACGACGGTGCGGGCCTCCTTGCCGGTCTTCGCCTCCAGCTGCTCGGCCAGCCACTGGCCGATGCCGCCGAGCCGGACGTGCCCGAAGGCGTCCAGCTCCTGGTTGTGCAGGACCATCTGGCCGTCCAGCGGCTGGGCGCCCTCGGCGACCACGACGATCGGGGCGTACTGGTGCTGGAAGCGCTTCTCGACGTAGCCGGCGACCTGGTCGACGTCGAACTTGCGCTCGGGCAGCAGGATCACGTTGGCGCCACCGGCGAGGCCGGCGTGCAGGGCGATCCAGCCGGCGTGCCGGCCCATCACCTCGACGACCAGGGTGCGGTGGTGGCTCTCCGCGGTGGTGTGCAGCCGGTCGATCGCCTCCATGGCGATGTTGACGGCGGTGTCGAAGCCGAACGTGTAGTCGGTGGCGCCCAGGTCGTTGTCGATCGTCTTCGGCACGCCGACCACGTTGACGCCCAGCTCGTGCAGCTTGGTGGCGACGCCCAGGGTGTCCTCGCCGCCGATCGCGATCAGCGCGTCCACGCCCTGCGCGGCGAGGTTCTCCTTGATCCGCTCCACGCCGTTCTCGATCTTGAACGGGTTGGTGCGGGACGAGCCGAGGATGGTGCCGCCGCGCGGGAGGATGCCCCGCACCTCGGGGATGCCGAGCGGCTTGGACAGGCCCTCCAGCGGACCCTTCCAGCCGTCCCGGAAACCCACGAACTCGTGACCGTAAGTAGCGACGCCCTTACGGACCACCGCCCGAATGACCGCGTTGAGACCTGGGCAGTCGCCGCCGCCGGTGAGCACGCCGATACGCATGATCTGCTCATCCTCCTGGAACGTCAGGTGAAGCCCGGATAAGCCCCAGGATATGTGTCCGCTCAGACCATCGGCGTCGTTGCCGGCCCGGGGCGGGCCGTCAGTGCGCACTGTAGTCGGCTCAGGTGTACGCCGACACCGCGCCCCGGCCGGTCCCGCCCACCCGGGCGGCTACCGGTCAGTAGCTGACCTCGTGGTTCTCCCCCAGCTTCGGCGGCGTCCCGGTCACCGCCGCCTTGGCGAACCCGAGCAGGTTGACCACCGTGCCGCCCGGGGAGTCCCAGTACTCGGCCGAGCTGGCGTGCACCTTGAGCAGGGTCAGCCCGGGGGTGTCCAACCCGTCCGGGAACCACGCCTTCAGCACCGGGTTCCACAGCTGCTCGGCCCGTGCCCGGTCGTACGCCTCCTGGGCGGTGCCGGAGATCGACACCCAGGCGTGGTGACGCTGGTCGGAGAAGGCGACGTTGACCTCCGGGTTGACCCGGACCTGGCGCATCTTGGCCGAGTCGGCGTAGGCGAAGAACCACAGGTCCCCGTCGAACTCGGCCGCCTGCAGCCCCATCGGCCGGCTGAGCATCCGGCCGTCCACCCCGATGGTGGTCAACATGCAGATCCGGGCGTCCCGGATCAGCTCGGTCACCCGCCGCCGGGCGTCGGTGATGGTGGTCGCGTCGTCGGCCATGGCGCACTCCCTCGGATCGGCTCGCCCGGATCCGGTGCCCCCGACGGGACCGGTCAAACCTGCCGATCGTCACGGGCTGTCAACACCGACGGCCGGACCCACCGGCACCGGGCCGCCGACGCCGGGATCACCCGGGACGGGCCGTCATCGCCTGCCAGCGGGCCAGGTTGTGCCGGGCGTCGACCAGCGCGTCGTGCCGGTCGGCCGCCGCCTCGGGCAGCCGGGGCCGGCCGAGGTCGTCCCAGAGCTGCCGCAGCTCCTTGGTGAACCGGGGGATCTCCCGGGGCAGCGCCGGCATCGCCCCCCAGAGCTGGGCCAGCACCACGTGGTCGTACGCGGCGTACCAGGCCCACAGCTCCAGCTGCTCGCCCGGCCGGTCCCGGATCGGCTCCAGCAGGAACTCGTGCAGGTCGTCCCGGATCCGGGCCCGGGAACGCCAGGCCCGGTCGGCCGGCGAGGGGAGCTTGTCCAGCACGTTGCGGCGGACCCAGGGCACGGCGCGGGAGTCGTCGAACTCGGTGGAGACCGCGTAGAACTCGCGGCCGTACTCGTCGACGACACCGATCGACACGAGGTCGACCAGCCGGCCGTCCTCGATGAACTCGCAGTCGTAGAAGTAGCGGTAGACCATCACCGCCCATCCTCGCCCACCGCCGGTGACCGCCGACGGGCGGGGCGGGCACCGGCGGCACCGCCCGCCCGCGACCCCGCCGGCCCCCGACCCGGTGGTCCGCCGCAGCTTGCGCAGGGTCACGGAAAGGTTTACAGGGGTGTACAGCAAGCGACTGGGCCGTCATGATCTGATGTGTACCGCTACCGGACGCCGAAGCGGTGTCAGTTCACCTCTTCAGGGGCCGTCAGGGTTCACCCGGTGAGCGAAAATTGTGGTCCGTGACCGGGGAGGGGTGGGGCCGTGGACATGCGCCTGCCGGAGCCGGGTGACGCCCTCACGGGGGTGGAGATGTTCGCCGGGCTGGAGCCGGAGGTGCGCCAGCGGGTGATCGCCGCGGCCGTGCCGCGCACCTATCGCAAAGGTCAGTTGCTTTTCGTCGAGAACGATCCCGGCGAGTCGCTGATCGTGCTCCGCCGGGGGGCGGTGGCGGTGTTCCGCACCGCGCCGACCGGGGAACGCGCGGTGCTGTCGGTCATCCGACCACCGGACGTGCTGGGCGAGGTGTCCCTGCTGGACGCCTCCACCCGTTCCGCGTCGGCCGAGGCGATCGAGGACTGCGCGGCGCTCGCCCTGTCCCGCCCGGCCTTCATGGAGCTGGTGCACTCCAACCCGCGCATCCTGGACGCGGTGATGCGCTCGCTGGGTGGCCTGATCCGGCGGCTCACCGAGCAGAACGCCGACCACGTCTTCCTCGACCTGCCCGGTCGGGTGGCCAAGACGCTGGTCCGGCTGGCCGGGGAGAGCCAGGCCCCGATGATCACCATCGAGCTCAACCAGAGCCAGCTGGCCGAGATGGCCGGCGGTTCCCGGCAGAGCGTCAACCAGGCCATCGGCTCCTTCGCCAGCCGCGGCTGGCTGCGTACCGAAGGTCGTCGGATCGTGGTCACCGACGTGGCGGCGCTGCGCCGACGCGCCGGCATGAGCGACCGCTGAGGGGTTTCCCCGGGCGGCGACGCCCCGGCGGGTGAGCGGGAACGCCACACCGGCGCGGCCGGCGGACCGAGGTCCGCCGGCCGCGCCGGTCGTTCACTTGCCGCTGTCGTCCGCCGGCGGTGCGCCCGGCCCCGGTCCGATCTGGTCGGGCGGTGTACCCGGCCCGGGCCCGATCTTCTGTGGCTTCGACGTCGTGGTCGTGGTCGTGCCGGCGTCCGAAGTCGTCTTGCTGTCGGGATTCTCCACCATGCCCTGCTCCTCCATTCTGGCGAGAGTGACCGCGTCGACGTCGACCGTCTCCCCGGGGGACCGGACGGTACCGTCCGGATCGGTCCAGTAGGCGGACAATCGCACCTGCACGGCACTCTCCTGACAGTGAGTTTTCCTCGTGAGGAACACTAGTGGCGGCCGACCAGCCGCAGGGTCCGCCCGCACGTCGGGTACCCGACTGGCCCTCCGCGGCGGGATAATGGGATCTCCTCACGTACGGAGTTCGTCATCGACCTCAAGTGTGGACACTGCTCACGGGCGGCGGGCCCGGACGACCGCTTCTGCGGCGGCTGCGGACAGGCGCTGACGCTCAACTGTGCCTCCTGCGGGCACGGCAACAGTCCCGAGGCCAACTTCTGCACCAGCTGCGGGCAGCCGCTGCGCGACCACGCGGTCACCGTGCAGGAGGACCGCCGCCAGGTCAGCGTGCTGTTCATCGACATCGTCGACTTCACCACGTACGCCGAACGGGCCGACCCGGAGCAGGCGCGCAGCCTCCAGCAGGCGTACTTCGCCACCGTCCGCAAGCTGGTCCACCAGTACGGCGGGGTGGTGGAGAAGTACATCGGCGACGCGGTGATGGCGCTGTTCGGCGCCCCGGTCGCCACCGACAACGACGCGCTGCGCTGCGTACGGGCCGGGTTGGAGCTGCAACGGAACCTGGCCCGGCAGGCCGCCGGCCCGCACCCGCCGCTGGGTTTCCGGGTCGGCGTGGCCACCGGCGAGGCGCTGGTCGACCTCTCCGCCACCCGCGACGGCGGCCAGGCGTTCGTCACCGGCGACGTGGTGAACACCGCCTCCCGGTTGCAGGCGCTGGCCCCCACCGGCGGGGTGGTCGTCGACGAGAGCACCTGGTCGGCCACCCGACACGAACTGGAGTACGTCGACCGGCCGCCGGTCACCCTGCGGGGGCGTTCCACGGTGAGCCGGATCTGGCTCGCCGTGCGGGCCCGGCCCCGGACCGACCCGCAGGCCGCCGAGCTGACCCCGATGGTCGACCGGGAACACGAACGTGGCCTGCTGGTCAACGCCCTGCACCGGACGGTCACCGAACGCACCTCCCAGCTGGTGACCGTCTTCGGGCCGGCCGGGGTGGGCAAGAGCCGGCTGCTGCGGGAGCTGTCCCGGCACGCCGCCAACCTGCCCGGTCACCGGGTCACCTGGCTGGTCGGGCAGTGCCCGCCGTTCGGCGAGAACGTCACCTACGCCGCGCTGGCCGACATCGTCAAGGGTTGGCTGGGCGCGCCGGACACCGACGACCCGGAACCGCTGCGCGACCGGCTCCGCGACCGGCTGCGTCAGCTCGACGACCCGCACGCCATGCGGCTGGCCGGCGCGCTCGGGCCGCTGCTGGGGATGACCGGGGAACGGCTCAACCCGGGCGAGACCGAGGCGGCCTGGCGACGGTTCCTGCTCACCCTCGCCGGGCGGGGCCCGACGGTGCTGGTCTTCGAGGACATGCACTGGGCCGACCAGGCGATGCTCACCTTCGTCGAGCAGCTCGGTGCGGCGGCCCGGGGCGTACCGCTGCTGGTGGTGGCGACCGCGCGGCCCGAGCTGCGGGAGCGGCAGCCGGCGTGGACCGGCACGATCAGCGGCGCGATGTCCATCTCGGTGCCGCCGATGCACGACGCGGACATCGACACCCTCTACTCCCTGCTGCTCGGTCAGGCCACCCTGCCGGCGGCGTCGCGGGCACCGCTCATCGAGTTCGCCGACGGCAACCCGCTCTACGCCCAGGAGTACGCCCGGATGCTGATGGACGGCGGGCTGCTGGAGCCGAGCGCCGCCTTCGATCCGGCCGGCACCACCGACATGCCGCGTACCGTCCAGGCGGTCATCGCCAACCGGCTCGACCTGCTCGACCCGGCCGACCGGGCGGTGCTCCAGGCCGCCGCCGTGGTCGGGGTCCAGTTCTGGCCGGCGCCCGTGGCCGCCGCCCTCGGCCGGACGGTCGAGTGGGTGGAGCGGGCACTGGACCGGTTGCAGCGCCGGGACATGGTCTTCGAGCTGCCCACCTCCACCATGGCCGGTCAGCCGGAGTACCGCTTCCGGCACATCCTGGTCCGCGACGTGTGCTACCAGCGGCTGCCCCGGGCGGAACGGGTGCTGCGCCACCAGCGCACCGCCGACTGGCTGGCCCAGCTCACCCAGGCCGGCCAGCAGGACCTGGCCGAGGTGCTGGCCAACCACCGCTGGACCGCCCACGAGATCGCCCGGACGGTCGGACTCGACCCCATGCCGTACGCGGTGGCGGCCCGCACCGCGCTGCACCGGGCCGCCCGCCGGGCGTACGAGCTGCACGCGCTGGAGAACGCGGCCACGCTTGTCGGCCGGGCGCTGGAGGTCGGCGGGGCGCCCGACCCGGGGCTGGAGCTGTTCGCCGCCCAACTGGCCCTCTTCCGGGACGGGGACGCGTTCCTGGTCGACGGGGGGACCGAGGCGTTGACCGGGCTCACCGAACGGTTGGCCGCCGTCGGGGACCGTTCCGGCGCGGCCCGCGCCTGGACCCTGCTCGCCACCGCCGCCTGGAGCCGGGCCGACCGGTCCGAGACGCTGCGCTGCCTGGACCGGGCCAACGCGATCTACGCCGAGCTGCCGGAGTCCGAGGAGAAGGCGGAGGCGCTGCTGGAACTGGCCCGGGTGCGGATGCTCAACGCCGAGACCGATCCGGCCTGCGTGGCGGCCTCCGCGGCGGCGGAACTGGCCGAGCGGCTGCGGCTGCCCGAGGTACGGGCCAACGCCCGGATCACCCTGGCGGTGGCCCGCTTCATGGCCGGCGAGAAGCAGGCGTACGCGGAACTGGCCGAGGTGGCCGAACAGTGCCGGGTGGACCGGCTGGTCAGCCGACGCCGGGCGGTGCACAACCTCGCCTGGGCGGCGCAGGAGGAGGGTGACCTGGCCCGGTCGGCCCGTCTGGTCGACGAGCAGCGTTCGCTCGACCCGGGTGGCGGGCACAGCCTGGCGACCAGCTTCGCCGACAAGTGGGCGCGGGCGTACTACGCCGGCGACTGGGTGGCGGCGCTGGAGCTGGGCACCGAGTCGACCCGGCTGCCGACGGCCGAGTGGGACCTGCACATCGTGGCGGTTTCCGGCTGGATGCGGGCGCTGCGGGCCGACTCCGCACCGACGACGGACGAGCCGGCCGCAGGCGCGGCGGCCCCGGGCACGACGGAGCCGAGTGCGGCGGACCCGGGCACGACGGAGCCGAGCGCCACGGGTCCCGG
>NZ_JACGMO010000172.1:0-11489 GCF_015354745.1 Micromonospora sp. S-DT3-3-22 | reverse complement strand
GGCGAGCACCGGCAGTGGCCAGGACGCCCGGGGACCGCCGCGCCGCACCGGCCGGCGGCGGCGGGCCCGCACCCACCACCCGGTCCACAGCTCACGCAGGAGCAGCACCGGGGGCGACGCGACCACCAGCGCGCCGAGCAGCAGCCACGCCGGCCGTTCGAGGAAGGCGAGCAGGTGCGACGGCACCGGGTCGGCCCCGCCGACGACGTCCCGGGCGACGTGGACGGTCCCGGCGGCGACGGTGACCCCGACACCGGCCGTCCAGGCCACGGCGGTGCCCCGGACCCCACGGGCGAGCAGCACCACCGACGCGACGCACCAGCCGGCCGCCGCGCACAGCCACCAGCGGAGGAAGAGCAGGAAGAAGGCGTCCCCACCGGCGGTCCGGCCGGCCACCAGCCCGGTCGCGGCGAGGCCGGCGACGACCGCCGTACCGCCGGTCAGCAGGACCAGCGCGGCCAGCCGCCGGGGGCCGGCGGCGACCGGCACCGGCGGCATGTCCGGCGGGGATGCCGCCGGTCGTGCTGGCCGGCGGGGGCGGGCGGGTCGGCGTACCAGGAGCAGGGCGGCCAGCGGCACCGCCGCCAGGGCCACCCGGGCGGCGAGACCGGGGGTGCTCCACAGGGCCCGGTCGATCGGCCCGCTGTGCCAGGCCCAGTGGCCGAACACCAGCAGGGTGGCGGTGGTCAGGACCGCCGTCAACAGGGACGCCACCGCGAGCACCGTGGCGACCAGGGTCACCCTGCGGCGCACCCCCGACGGCACCCGCGCCGCCGCCTCGGCGAACCCGACGGCCACCGCGGCGACCCCGACCAGCACCGGCAGCAGCGCGGCGGACGCACCGAGGTGGAAGCCGGCGAGGAACACCCCGTACACCGGGCTGGTCGCCCCGTAGCCGGGCAGGAGGTATCCGCCGGCCAGGCCGAGCCCGGAGCCGAGCATCCGCGACCAGCGCCGCCGTACCGACGCGGGGCGGCGGGACCACAGCGGCACCACGACCACGGCCCAGCACACGGCCGCGACGGCCACCGCGACGTCACCGGCGCTGCCTGGCGGGACCGGGCCGACCCCGTGCGTCAGCAGCCGCAGCAGCGACTGGAAGCCGAACATCGCCACCAGGCCGACCACCACCGCGACGGTGAAGCCGTCCTCCCAGCGCGGTTCCCGGTCGAGTGCCCGGACCCGCTGCGCGCCCGTCGGGTGGCGGGCCAGCCACCGGCCCGGCCGCCACCGCCGTGCCCGGCCGGGCGGGTCATCGTCACCACCGGCGGCCGCCAGGGCGTCGCGCAGGTCGGCGTGGTCGACGGCGAACCGGTCGGCGGCGTGTTCACGGCGGCGCAGCACCGCCGCCCGCGACAGCAGCGTCCCGGCCGCGAACAGCGCGGTGACCGGCAGGGTCAGCGCGTAGTACCGGGTCGCCGGCCCCGGGTCGACCAGCACCGGCGTCACCACCAGCACCAGGACCGGCAGGATGAGCCCACCGGTCCACCGGGTCGCCGACGCCCACGTCACGTCCCGGGCCCGGACGTGCGCCAACTCGTGCAGCAGCACCAGGTCGAGCAGGTCCGGACGGCCGTACGCGTGGGCCACCGGCACCACCACCAGCGGCCGGCCGAACGGCACCGCCGTGGTGTACGCCTGCCGGACGCCGACCGGCGCGACGACGAGCCGGGGCCGACCCCGGTCGAGCCCGAGCGTGTCGCACCAGTGGTCGAAGCGTTCCCGCACCACGGCGACGCCCCGGTCACCGGCCGGGCGACGGCGCACCCGCCGCCGCACGGCGTGGCGCGCGGACAGGCCGTCGAGCAGCACGGCCACCCCGACGAGGCCGAGCACCGCCACCGCCCCGCCCGACTGGGCCAGCCCCCGGACCAGCTCGAAACCGGTGGCGCACCGGTCGTACCGCGCGCCCCGACCGAGCAGCCGGGCGGCCTGCCCGCCGTCCGGCGGGAGGTCGTCGAGTGCCGCGCACGCCTGGACCTCGCCCCAACGGCCCAGGTCGTGCACGACGAAGACGGCGTCGCCGGCCGCCACCCCCACCCCGGCCAGGCAGAGCAGCACCAGCAGGTGCAGCCAACGCAGCCGGGTGGGCCGGCCGCGACGCGGCCCGCCCACGGCCGGCGGGCCCGGCACCGCCGCAGGCCCGGACGGGACACCCGCCGGTGGCGCGGCGTCGGCGCGGAGGTCGGATGGCGCGGCGTCGGCCGGGGGTTCCGGCGTGGTCGGGGGTGGACGGTGGTCCGTGCTGCCCATGCCTCACCCGCTTCCCGCTCGGCGGCGGCAGGGCGAGCGTAGGGTGCCGGGCACCGGAGGGCTGTCGGATCTCCGATCGTCGCCGCCCGGACCACCCGAACCAGCGGGTCGCGGCGGGCCGGGTGTCGCCGCCGGATGGGCCGTCCGGCGCGCGGACGGGGTCAGTCCACGAAGGTGACCGTGGTCAGCTCGGTCAGGCCGGAGATGGTCAGGACGCTGCCCAGCAGCGGGTTCGCCACCACCCGCAACCGGTCGACGTGGGCGAACAACGCGGCGAGGGCGGCGCTGTCCAGGTATTCCACCCCGGTCAGGTCCACGGTCAGCAGGTGCCCGTCGACCACCGCGTCGGCGATCGCGGCCCGGAACCGGTCGGCGTTGCTCATGTCGATCTCACCGGCGACGGTCAGCAGCGGGGCGCCGTCGGGCTGCCGGCCGGTGGCCAGGTCCAGGGGCGTGTTCATGCGGGAATCCTCGTGTGCAGCTCGACGGTGGTGCCGGCGTCGGTGGTCCGGATGTCCACGTGCGACATCAACGCGCGCATCAGGTTGATGCCGCGTCCCCGGTCGTGGTCTATCTCGGGCACCTTCCACCGCCCGGAGTCGACCACCGTGACGAACAGGTCGGTGCCCGCAGCCACCGCGAGCAGCCGGATCAGCCCGGGCCGGGCGCCGCGGTGGCCGTGCTCGACCGCGTTGGCGCACGCCTCACCGGTGGCCACCAGCACGTCCTGGGCCAGGTGCGGGTCGGCGCCGGTGCGGCGCAGCCACTGGCGCAGGGTGGAGCGCACCGGGGCCATCTGCGACCGGTCGGCGGGGAACGACAGCTCCAGCGGAGCCGGGTGACGGTAGAGCAGCAGGGCGATGTCGTCGTACCCGCCCTGCGGGGTCATCCGCCGCATCACCCGGTC
The DNA here is from genome assembly GCF_015354745.1 of Micromonospora sp. S-DT3-3-22. Classification (NCBI taxonomy): domain Bacteria; kingdom Bacillati; phylum Actinomycetota; class Actinomycetes; order Micromonosporales; family Micromonosporaceae; genus Micromonospora; species Micromonospora sp. S-DT3-3-22. The sequence goes on along the minus strand of NZ_JACGMO010000172.1, from coordinate 8,329 downwards.
GGCGAGCTGCTCCACCCCGGCGGTGTGGTCCTCCCGGACGGCGGAGGCGGCCTGCGCGATCCCGGTGTCGAGGGACTGGCGGCGGCGTTCCACCAGGCCGTCGGTGTAGAGCAGCAGCACGGCCCGGGGCGGCACGACGCTTGTCGCGTCGGGGCGGCCACCGCGCGACGGGATGCCCAGCGGGCTGCCCCGGCCGGCGGCCAGCAGTTCGGTGTGGCCGTCGGGGTGGGTGAGGATCGCCGGCGGGTGCCCGGCGCTGCTGTAGGTCAGCTTCCCGGTCTCCGGGTCGAGGATGCCGCAGAACACGGTGGTGCAGGCCGCGCCGGGCAGCATCCGGGCGAACCGGTCCAGGGCGGTGAGCACCTGCGCCGGGCCGGACGCCTCCAGCAGCAGCGCCCGGCAGGCGCTGCGCAGCTGCCCCATCACGGCGGCGGCGGGCAGGCCCCGGCCGACGCAGTCGCCGACGACGATGCCGATCCGGCCGTCGGGCAGGTTCACCGCGTCGTACCAGTCGCCGCCGACCTCGAGGGGGCGGGTCGCCGGCTCGTAGCGGACGGCGAACCCGGCGGGGAGTTCGGCCGGGCCGAGGATGGAGCGTTGCAGGGCGACCGCCACCTCACGTTGCTGGTCGGCGGCGTGGGCCCGGTGCAACGCCTGCCCGAGCGCCCCGCACAGCAGCAGCAGGAGCATCTGGTCCTCGGTGCCGAAGCCCCGTGCCGGGTCGAGTTCGAGCCAGACCACCAGCGGGCCCTGCGGCGCGTCGACCGTGGTGCCGACGCCGGCGGGCCGGGTCCCGGTGGCCGGGTCGATGGTGATCCGCAGGGGTGGCTGCGCCCGCAGCGCGGTGACCGTCTCGCGGACCGGGTCAGACAGCTGCCCCCAGTCGGTGCCGGGGGTGGCGGTCACCGTCGGCGTGCCGTCGGGCGTCCAGTGGGTGGCGACCGCCCGGTGGGCCTGCCAGAGCTGGCGTAGCTCCTCGACGCCGGCGCGCAACGCCTCGCTGGTGCTGGCCGCCCGGGACAGCCGCTGGTTGAGGGTGCTGAGGGCGGTCTCCCGCTGCACCGCGTACCGTTCGGCGGTGACGTCGCGGATGGTGCCGACGACCATCCGCCGTCCCTGGTCGTCGGTGACCGCGTTGAAGGCGACCGCCGTCCACAGCCGGTGCCCGTCGCGGTGCCGCAACGGCACCACGAACGATCCGTGGGCGACGGTCATCGCCTGGGCGAACGCGTCGGCCACCAGCCGGTTGGCCGAGGCGTCGGCGACGTCGTCGGGCCACCACGGGTAGCGGGGACGGTAGGGCAGGCCCTCGGGGCCGTACCCGAACAGCTCGGCGAAGGCGGTGTTCATCTCCACCAGCGCGCCGTCGGCGTCGAGGACGAAGAACCCCTCCTGCAACGAGTTGATCATCGCGGCCCGCCAGTTGGCGTGGTGGTTGCGCAACCGGGCCAGGTCGACGTTGGCCCGGACCCGGGCCAGCAACTCCTCGGCGGAGAACGGCTTGACCAGGTAGTCGTCGGCGCCGGCCTCCAGCCCCTCGACGGCGGCCTCCTGACCGGCGCGGGCCGACAGCAGCAGCACCGGCACCCCCATGGTGCGGGGTTCGGCGCGCAGCGCGGCGACCAGTTCGAGGCCGTCCAGGCCGGGCATCATCACGTCGCTGACGATCAGGTCGGGCGGTGCGGTCCGGGCCCGGGCCAGCGCGGCGAGCCCGTCGCCGACGGCGGTGACGTCGTAGCGGGACCGCAGCAGCCGGTGCAGGTACTCGCGCATGTCGGCGTTGTCGTCGGCGATCAGCACCCGGGGCCGGTCCGCGCCCGGCAGGTCGACCGGCGACGGCTGCGGCACCGGGCGGTCGTCGGTGTCGGCGGCTGGCAGCCAGCGCAGCGCCTCCTCGACGAACGGTTCGGCGCTGTCCGACGGCACCGGCGCGCCGACGCCGGTGACGACGTGCTCGGCGGGCAGGTGGGCGACGCCGTACGGCAGCCGTACGGTGAAGGTGGTGCCGACGTCCGGGGTGCTGTCCACGGTGATCGTGCCGCCGTGCAGGCCGACCAGTTCCCGGACCAGGGCCAGGCCGATGCCGCTGCCCTCGTGGGAGCGGGACCGGGCCTGCGGCACCCGGTGGAAGCGCTCGAACAGCCGGGGGATCTCGTCGGCCGGCACCCCGATGCCGGTGTCGACGACCTGCACCGTCGGCGTGCCGTCACGTTCGGCCACCGCGACCCGGATGCCACCGTGGAAGGTGAACTTGAGGGCGTTGCTGAGCAGGTTGAGCACCACCTTCTCCCACATCGCCCGGTCGACGTGCACCGGCCCCGACAACGGCGGGCAGTCCACGTCGAGGGTGAGGCCGGCGCGTTCGACCGCCGCCCGGAACACGCTGGCCAGCTCGGCGGTGAACCGGGACAGGTCGACGGGCTCGTAGCTGGCCTGCATCCGGCCGGCCTCGATGCGGGAGAAGTCGAGCAGCGCGGTGACCAGCTTGCCCAGCCGCAACGCGTTGCGGTGCATGACGTCCAGCTCGTCGCGGACCTGCGCGTCCCCGTCGCCCAGCCGGGCCCGCAGCTCCTGCAACGGGCCGCTGATCAGCGTGAGCGGGGTGCGGAACTCGTGGCTGATGTTGGAGAAGAACGCCGTCTTGGCCCGGTCCAGCTCCACGAGCTCCTCGGCCCGCTGCTGCTGCACCTCGTAGGCGACCGCGCCGTTGATCAGGGCGGCGCTCTGCTGGGCCACCAGGTCGAAGAAGGTGCGGTAGCCGTCGTCGAGCGCCCGGCCGGCGCTGGCGGCCAGCACGATGACGCCGATGTCCTCCGCGCCGGTCTCGCCGTGCAGCGGCAGCACCATCGCCTCGGTCGGCGCGGTCTGCCACCCGCCGGCCGGCAGTTCGCCGGCCCGGTCGACGAGGTCGGTGACGTGCGCCGGGCGACCGTCGGCGAGCACCCGGGCCACCGGCCACACCGCCACGGCGGACCCGGCCACCCGGTCGGCCTCGCCGGCTCGGGTGCTGGCGGTCAACCGTAGGTCGCCGTCGCGGGCCCGCAGGTACACCGCCGCGTACGGCACGTCGGCCCCGGCCCGGCCGAGCGACCCGGCGACCAGTTCGCACGCCTCACCGACGGTACGGGCGGTGCCGGCCTGGGCCCCGAGGTCCTGCAACGCGGCGAGCCGCCGCTGGCCGATCACCCGTTCGGTGGTGTCGCTGACCGCGGTGAACACGCCGCGCACCACACCGTCGTCGTCGTGCAGCGGGCTGTAGGAGTACGTCCAGTAGGTCTCCTCCCAGTAGCCGTGCCGGTTCATCGGCAGCAGCAGGTCCTCCGACCAGGTCGCCTCGCCGGTCTCCACCACGCCGCGCAGCATCGGCCCGATGATGTGCCAGATCTCGCCCCACACCTGGTCGCCGGGCTTGCCGAGGGCGGGGTGTTTGCTGCCGAGCAGCGGGCCGTAGGCGTCGTTGTAGAGGAACCGCAGCTCCGGGCCCCACCAGACGATCATGGGGAACCGGGAGGTCAGGCAGATCCGGGTGGCGGTGCGCAGGCTCGCCGGCCAGCCGTCGACCGCGCCGAGGGAGGTGGCGGGCCAGTCGAACGCGCGCATCCGGGCCGCCATCTCGCTGGCGCCGGTGAACACCGAACGCCCCGCCTCAGCCTCGGCCATCGCCGCCCTCCCGCACGTCTCGCGCAGGGACGACCGCGTGTCCGCGGTTCGTCGCCGGCCACCGGCAGAGTCTCCTGCCGTTGCGGCACAGCATGCCGCATGCGTCGCCGGAGCAGAAATCGGGCGGGGCGTACGAGCCGGCGGACGCCCGTCGTTCCCGGCCTAAGCCCCGCACCGGACAAGTCGGTTTCGGGAAAGTTTCGGCTGTCCGACCCGCGCCGGACACCGGCCCGCACGCCCGCCCGGCACTGCCCGACGGGCCGGTGCCGGACGGTCGCACCGCCGCGACGACCAGGGTGTCGCCCGACCTCCGAAACTTTCGGGCTATGCTGCCGACGGGCGCACGACTGCGGAGGAGATGGGCATGGCGGAGGACCGGGCGACGCTGTCGGAGATCGCGACCGCCGCGGGGGTGTCCGTGCCCACCGTCTCGAAGGTGCTCAACGGTCGACCCGACGTCGCCCCGGCGACCCGGCGTCGGATCCAGGACCTGCTCGACCGGCGGTCGTACACCGCCCGCCGGGCGCCGTCGATGCCCGGCGCGGCCGGCCTCATCGACCTGGTCTTCCGGGACCTCGGCAGCCCCTGGGCGATGCAGATCCTCGACGGCGTCGAGGAACTGGCCTACCGGGCGGGCGTCGGGGTGGTCGTCTCCGCCGTGCACGGCCGCAGCCGCACCCGCCCCGACCGACGGTGGATCGAACAACTCTCCAAGCGCCGCTGCGACGGGGTGCTGCTCGTGCTCTCCGACCTGTCCCCCAGCCAGCAGGGTCAGCTCGACGAGCTGGGCATCCCGGTGGTCATCATCGACCCGGCCGGTCAGCCCGGCGCGGGCATCCCGTCGGTGGGGGCGACGAACTGGTCCGGCGGGGTGGCCGCCGCCGAACACCTGCTCGACCTGGGTCACCACCGGATCGCGGTGATCGGCGGCCCGCCGACGGTGCCGTGCAGCCGCGCCCGGGTCGACGGGTACCGGGCCGCGATGAACGCGGCCAACCGCAAGATCCCCGCCGGGTACGTCCGGCACGGCGACTTCACCTCCCCGTCGGGCTACCGGGAGATGAACGCCCTGCTGGACCTCGCCCAGCCGCCCACCGCCGTGTTCGCCTGCGCCGACGAGATGGCCCTGGGCGCCTACGAGGCGCTCTACGAGCGCGGCGCGCGGGTCCCCGACGACATCAGCATCGTCGGCTTCGACGACCTCGACTCGGCCCGCTGGGCGGCCCCGCCGCTGACCACCGTGCGTCAGCCGCTGGCCGAGATGGCCGGCATGGCGACCCGGATGCTGCTCTCCCTGGTGGCCGGGGAGGGGCTGGACAGCCACCGGATCGAGCTGGCCACCCCGCTGATCGTGCGGCACAGCACCCGCCGGCTGGCCTGACCGGCGGGGCTGTCCACCCCGGCGGCCTTCCCCGCCAGGGCGGGAGCGGGACCGTCCGGGGCACCGGTCGTGGGGTCAGCGCGGCAGGGAACGGGCCAGCCGGAAGCCGACGTCGTCGATCCGCAACGTCGGGTGGCTGCGGCGGCGTACCGAGGCGCGGCAGCTCCAGTGCTCGTCGAACCAGCCGCCCCCGCGCAGCACCCGGTAGCCGCCGTACACCTCGGCGTCGTAGACGTCCCAGCACCACTCCCAGACGTTGCCGAGCAGGTCGTACAGGCCCCACGGGTTGGCGGCGCGGTCGGCCACCGGGTGCGGCCGTTCCCCGGAGTTGTCCCGGTACCAGGCGATCTCGTCGAGCGGGCCGTACCGGGGACCGGTGGTGCCGGCCCGGCAGGCGTACTCCCACTCGGCCTCGGTCGGCAGCCGGTAACCGTCGGCGCCCGGGTCCCAGTCCGCGCCCTCACCGTCGTCGTGCAACCGGTACGCCGGGGTCAGCCCCTCCTGCCGGGACAGCGCGACGCAGAAGCGCACGGCGTCCACCCAGGACACCCCCTCGACGGGCAGCCGGTCGCCCCGGGTGCTGCTCGGCCGTTCCCCGGTGACCCGGGCGTACCACCCCTGGGTGACCGGGACGACGCCGAGCCGGTACGCCGCCACCCCGACCGACCAGCGCCGCCGGGTACGCCGGTCGGACAGGGTCACCTGCCCCGCCGCGACGGTCACCATCGCGGTCAGCGCGTCGTCGTCCACGGCCGCCGAGCCTACCGAGGGCGGGCGGCGCAGCCGGGACGGGCCACGGTGCCGGTCAGCCGACGGCCGCCGCCGCGGCACGACCGGCGGTGCGGCCGGAGAAGAGGCAGCCGCCGAGGAAGGTGCCCTCCAGGGCGCTGTAGCCGTGCATGCCCCCACCCCCGAAGCCGGCCACCTCGCCGGCCGCGTACACCCCGGCCAGCGGTTCGCCGTCGGGGCGCAGCACCCGGGCGGACAGGTCGGTGTGCAGCCCGCCGAGGCTCTTGCGGGTGAGCACGTGCAGTTGCACCGCGATCAGCGGGCCGGCCGCCGGGTCGAGCAGCCGGTGCGGGGTGGCGACCCGGATCAGCCGGTCACCCCGGTAGCGGCGGGCCCCCCGGATCGCGGCGAGCTGGGCGTCCTTGCCGAACGGGTGGGCGATCTCCCGGTCGCGCGCCTCGACGAGGCGGGTCAGCTCGGTCGCGTCGAGCTGCGGCCCGTCGGTCTCGGCGGCCAGCTTGTTCATGCCGGCCACCAGCTCGGGCAGGGTGTCGGCGACGACGAAGTCGGCCCCGTGCCGCTTGAACGCCTCGACCGGGCCGGGCGCGCCCGGCCGGACGCGTTGCAGCACCTGCCGGACGCTGCGGTTGGTGAGGTCCGGGTTCTGCTCGGAGCCCGACAGCGCGAACTCCTTCTCGATGATCCTCTGGGTGAGCAGGAACCAGCTGTAGTCGTGGCCGGTGGCGCGCAGGTGCCGCAGGGTGGCCAGGGTGTCGAAGCCGGGGAACAGCGGCGCCGGCAGCCGGGCCCCGGTGGCGTCGAGCCAGAGCGAGGACGGGCCGGGCAGGATGCGGATGCCGTGCCCCGGCCAGATCGGGTCCCAGTTGCGCAGCCCCTCGGTGTAGTGCCACATCCGGTCCGGGTTGATCACCTGCCCGCCGGCGGTCTCGGTGTTGGCGAGCATCCGGCCGTCGACGTGGGCGGGGACGCCGGTGACCATCCGGGTGGGCGGGGTGCCGAGCCGGGCCGGCCAGGCCCGCCGGACGAGGTCGTGGTTGCCGCCGATGCCGCCCGAGGTGATGATCACGGCCTGGGCGTCGTGCTGGAAGTCGCCGACGACCTCCCGGGAGCTGCTCTGCCCCCGGGGCGCGTCGTCGGGGGCGAGCAGCGCGCCGCGTACCCCGGTGACGGCTCCTGCGGTGGTGACGAGTTCGTCGACCCGGTGCCGGAACAGCAGCGTCACCCGGCCCTGCGCGACGGCCTGCCGGACCCGCCTGGCGAACGGCTCGACCACGCCGGGGCCGGTGCCCCAGGTGACGTGGAACCGGGGCACCGAGTTGCCGTGCCCGTGGGCCGCTCCCCCGCCCCGCTCGGCCCAGCTCACCACGGGGAACACCCGGTGGCCCATCGACCGCAGCCAGGCCCGCTTCTCCCCGGCGGCGAAGTGCACGTACGCCTGCGCCCATTGGCGCGGCCAGTGGTCCTCGGGCCGGTCGAAGACGGCGCTGCCGGTCCAGTCCTGCCAGGCCAGCTCGACCGAGTCGCGGATGCCCATCCGCCGCTGCTCGGGCGAGTCGACGAAGAACAGCCCGCCGAACGACCAGAACGCCTGCCCGCCGAGGTTGTGCTCCGACTCCTGGTCCAGCAGCAGCACCCGGCGGCCCGCGTCGGCGGCCTCGGCGGCGGCGACCAGGCCGGCCAGGCCGGCGCCGATCACGATGACATCCGTCTCCATGCGCCGACCCTAGGTAGCTTGATGCCAAAATGATCCATGCCGGGGCGCAGTATTCACCCCCGGAATTGTCACCCGGATGACAAAGGATGGCCGGTCGTGTCGGACGCCCTGCTCGACATCGAGCCCGGTCTCGCCGGTCTCGCGCCGTCGGTCGGCGACCACCTGCGGGAGCTGCGCGGGCCGCTGCACGGGCGGATCCTCGCCACCGTCCGGGCCGCGATGGCCGCCCAGGGCCGGTCGCTGACCGGTGGGCAGGGTCAGGGCCTGGCGCTGGGCGTGCAGACGGCCGTCGACACCTTCGTCGACGCGGTCGCCGACCCGGGCCGGGAACTGACCGGGACCCGGGAGGTGTTCCACGCCCTGGGCCGCACCGAGTACCGCGAGGGGCACCGGGTGGACGCGCTGCGGACCGTGCTCACCCTCGGGGCCCGCGACATCTGGGCCTTCCTGGTGGAACACGCCGCCGCGCAGACCGGGCCCGCCGGCCCGGCCCCGGCCGACCTGTACGTGATCGCCGGGGCGCTGTTCGGCTACGTTGACGCGCTGGCCGGGGCCGCCGCCGAGGGGTTCCTCGCCGAACAGCGCGACACCGCCCAGGACTGGGCCACCACCCGACGCCGCCTGGTCACCCTCCTGGTGCAGCCCGACCCGCCGGCCGGGGCGGTGCTGCACGCCGCCGCCGACGCGGCCCGCTGGCCGTTGCCGGCGACCGTGGCCGTGGTCAGCGTCGACGGCACCGACGCCGAGCACGTGGCCCGGAGCATCGGCGCGGGCGCGCTGGCCGCCGTCGTCGGCGACGCCATCCGGGTGGAGATCGGAAGAGC
>NZ_JACGMO010000171.1:0-11692 GCF_015354745.1 Micromonospora sp. S-DT3-3-22 | reverse complement strand
CGGCCGGCTGGGCCGGGGCGGGCAGGCGGGCGGCCAGCAGCGCGAGCAGCGTCGCCGTCGCGGCCAGCGCGGCCAGGTACGCCTCGTGATGGACCTGCGGCAGCGCCCGCAGCGACCCGAGGGCGACCAGGGCGAGCGCGGCGGCGAGCCAGGCACGGCCGGTGACCCGTACCCGGGGCGAGCGGGGGAGCAGGGCCAGCAGCAGCGCGGGCAGGCCGACCAGCAGGGCGGTGGCCAGGCTGAGCGCCGGCCAGAGCCATACCTGCCGGTCCCAGCCCGCGGCCACCTGCAACTGCTCGACCGACCAGCCGACCGCCTGGAGCAGCACGGCGAGGGTGACCGTCCAGCCACCGGCGAGGGCGGCGGCCACCACCGGCCACGGGCTCGACGGACGGGCGGCGGCGCTCGGCGGGAAGCCGTAGCCCGGTGGAGGGGGTGTGTCGGCCAGCATCCGGAAACAGTACGACGCGTCCGTGCTGCTACGACCTGGCCCGGGAGCCACTGCCGCGCGGCGCGTCGCCAGGCAGCGTGTCCCGCTGTTCCGATCGCCCGATCATGCTCACGGAGAGTAGTCCTTGCGGAAGGTGTCTACCTCCTCTCGCGGATCCTTTGCTCTGCTGCTCTCGCGGCACCGCACACCAAGGGTGACTGTCGCGTGCAGAGCAGCAGAGCAAAGGGTCCGGCGGTGGGAGAGGGGGGTCGGTTGGGGTCGAGGAGGAATGGCTGCTCCAGTCGTTCTGCTGCCGGCGGGAGGGGTGTGGTGGGCAATGAGGCAGCCACGAGCTTGGTGACGTTAAGTAGTCATCGCCTCAGCGGTCATGGTCACGCATGGTGACCGGCCGGGCCGTGGGGAATCTGGCCGGTTCCGGGCCTGCTGCGGGCGGGACCGGGCGGGTTACGGTGGACGGGTGCGTGACCCCAATGTGACCCGATCCGCCGCCGGTCAACTCTCCCCGCAGCGCCGCGCCGCGGATCTGCGCCGGCTCCGGGCCGAGCGGTTCGACGTGCTGGTCATCGGAGGTGGGGCGACCGGGGCCGGTGCCGCGCTCGACGCCGCCTCGCGGGGGCTCAAGGTCGCCCTGGTCGAGGCCCGTGACTTCGCCGCCGGCACCTCCAGCCGGTCCAGCAAGCTGATCCACGGCGGCCTGCGCTACCTGGAACAGCTGGAGTTCCACCTGGTCCACGAGGCGCTGACCGAGCGGGGTCTGCTCGCCACCCGGCTCGCCCCGCACCTGGTCCGGCCGGTCCCGTTCCTGATCCCGCTCCCTGCCGGGCGGGGGCTGCGCGACCTGCCGGCCCGGCTGTTCCGCCGCTCCTACTACGGGGCCGGGGTCGCCGCCTACGACGCCTTCGCCGGGCTGTTCGGCACCGGCCGGGGGATGCCGCTGCACCGGCACCTCACCCGTGAGGGCGCCCGCCGGGTCTTCCCCAGCCTGCGCGCCGACGCGCTGGCCGGGGCCATCCGCTACTACGACGGGCAGGTCGACGACGCCCGGCTGGTGGTGACCCTGGCCCGCACCGCCGCCAGCCTCGGCGCGACCGTGGTGAGCAGCGCCCGCGCCGTCGGGCTGGTGCGGCAGGCCCGGGAGGTCACCGGGGTCCGGGTCCGCGACCTGGAGGCCCCCGCCGGCTCCCCCGACGCCGAGTTCGAGGTACGCGCCCGTACCGTCATCGCCGCCACCGGCGTGTGGAGCGACGACATGTCCCGGATGCTCAACGACGTCGGGCTGCGCCCCGGGGTGCGGGTCCGGGCCTCCAAGGGGGTGCACCTGGTGGTGCCCCGCTCGGCGATCACCGGCGAGACCGGGCTGATCGTGCGCACCGCGACCAGTGTGCTCTTCGTCATCCCCTGGGGCGGGCACTGGATCATCGGCACCACCGACACCGACTGGCGGCTCGACCGCTCCCACCCGGCCGCCTCCGCCCGCGACATCCAGTACCTGCTCGACCAGGTCAACCTGGTGCTGGACCGGCCGCTGTCCAGCGCCGACATCGAGGGCGTCTACGCCGGGCTGCGCCCGCTGCTCGCCGGCGAGGCCGACTCCACCTCCAAGCTCTCCCGGGAACACGCCGTCTTCGAGCCGATGCTCGGGCTGCTGCTGGTGGCCGGCGGCAAGTACACGACCTACCGGGTGATGGCCGCCGACGTCGTCGACCGGGCCGCCCACCGGCTCGGCGGCGTACGCCCCTCGCGCACCGCCGACCTGCCGCTGCTCGGCGCCGACGGGTACGCCTCGATGTGGCGGGACCGGGCCGACCTGGCCCGCCGGCACGGGGTGCCCGTCGGGGTGGTCGAACACCTGCTGGAGCGGTACGGCACGCTCACCCTGGAGGTGCTGGCGCTGATCGCCGCCGACCCGCTGCTCGCCTCACCGCTGGCCGGCGCACCCGAGTACCTGGCTGCCGAGGTGACCTACGCCACCCGCTCCGAGGGGGCGCTGCACCTGGAGGACGTGCTGACCCGGCGTACCCGGATCTCCTTCGAGACGACCCACCGGGGCCTCGACTCGGCCGGGCACACGGCGGAGCTGATGGGGGCGGTGCTCGGCTGGGACGCGGCCACCCGGGAACGGGAGATCGCGCACTACCGGGCCCGGGTCGAGGCCGAGCGGGAGTCGCAGCTCATGCCGGACGACGCGACCGCCGACGCGGCCCGCCTCGGTGCCCCCGACGTCCGGGGGTTCGCCGCCGACCGGGGCGTCGACGGCGTCGAGGACGACCCGCTGCACCTGCCGACGTCCTCCCGCTGACCGGCCCCCGGGGCCGGTTCCACCAGGCGGTGCGGGGCCGGTCGGCCGGTTCCGGACGGCAGCGGGGTGGGATAGGTTCCGGCGCGTGGTTCCCCCTCAGTGGTCACGCGCGCTCCTCGTCCCCGCCGTCATGACGGTCACCCTGACCGGCTGCGCGATGGTCGACCGGGAGGGCAGGTCCACAGCGGAGGGCCGGGGCGGACCGACGGCCCCGGGGGCGACCCGGGTCAGCCTGATGCAGAAGCTCGGCGAGGACGGTCCACTGCGCTCGCTGACCGTCGAGCCGGACGGCCGGTGGGAGTGCGACGACTGTGCCGGCGACGGGGTCACCTCGACCGGTTCCCTGGACCCCGAGCAGGTGCAGCGGTTGCACCGGCTGCTGGCCGACCCTCGGCTGGCCCAGGAGACCGACCAGGCCCGCCAGTACCGGGCGAGCTGCATCGACGCGTTGACGTCCAGCCTGCTCACCACGGCCGGCCTGATCACCTCGCAGGACTGCCCCGGTGAGGAACGACCGGCGGTGGCCGGCGAGATCCTGCTCCTGCTCACCCAGGCCACCCCGGCCGAACCGACCCGCTGAGCCGACCGGGGCCGCTCAGAACACCTTGCCCGGGTTGAACAGCCCGGCCGGGTCGAGCGCCGCCTTGATCGCCTGGTGCACCCGGACGCCGACCGGGCCGATCTCCCGGGCCAGCCAGTCCCGCTTGAGCAGCCCGACGCCGTGCTCGCCGGTGCAGGTGCCCCCGAGTTCCAGCCCGAGCCGGATGATCTCGTCGAAGGCCCGCCGGCCCCGCTCCAGGCTCGCCGGGTCGGCCCGGTCCACCACGATGTTCGGGTGCAGGTTGCCGTCACCGGCGTGCCCGACCACCCCGATCGGCACCCCGCACTCGGTGGCGATCCGGGCCACCCCGTCCAGCAGCGTGGCGAGCGCCCCCCGGGGCACCGCCACGTCGTCGATGATCAGGCCACCGTTGCCGTCCGGGTAGGTGTCGGCGGCGAACCGTTCCATCGCCGGGTGGGCCAGCCGGCGGGCCTGGAGCAGCGCCGCCGCCTCCACCGCGTCGGTCGCCGCGTAGACCTCCTGCGCGCCCGCCGCCGTGCAGACCTCGGCGATCCGGGCCAGGTCGTCCGCCGCCCGGGGGCCGGTGTCGGCGGCGGCGAGCAGCAGCGCCTGGGCGTCGGTCCGCAACCCCATCGGCCGGTACGTCTCGATCGCCCGCAGGTGCGTGCGGTCCAGCAGCTCCAGCAGGCTCGGGGTGAGCCCCTGCGCGGCGATCCCGGCCACCGCCGTACCCGCCTCGGCGGTCGAGCCGAAGACCGCCACCATGGTCAGCGAATCCTCCGGCGCGGGCCGCAGCGCCACGGTGACCTCGGTGATCACACCGAGGGTGCCCTCCGCGCCGACGAAGAGCCGGGTCAGGTCGTACCCGGCCACGCCCTTGGCGGTACGCCGGCCGGTGCGCAGCACCTCGCCGGAGGCGAGCACCACCTCCAGCCCGAGGACGTACTCGGTGGTCACCCCGTACTTGACGCAGCACATGCCGCCGGCGTTGGTGGAGACGTTGCCGCCGATGGTGGAGGACTCCCAGGAACCCGGGTCGGGCGGGTAGTACAGGCCGTGCGCCCGGACCGCCCCGGCCAGTGTGGCGTTCACCACGCCCGGCTGCACCACGGCGATCCGGGCCACCGGGTCGATCTCCCGGACCGTGGTCATCGCGACGGTGCTCAACACCACCGCGCCGTCCACCGCGTTCGCCGCGCCGGCCAGCCCGGTCCGCGCCCCCTGCGGCACCACCGGTACGCCGTGCCGGGCCGCCGCCCGGACCGCCGCCACCACCCCGGCGGTGTCCCGGGGGCGGACGACCACCAGCGGCGTGCCGGCGGCGCAGAGGTCCGCCTCGTCGCGCCGGTGCAGCCGGAGCAGGTCCGGATCGGTGAGGACGGCCTCGTCACCGAGGGCCGCCCGCAGGTCGTCGAGGAGGGGGGAGCCAGCCATGCGGCCGAGGCTAACCGGCGGCTAGATTGGCCGCCATGCTGTACCTGGACCGGCCCGCCTGGCCGTGGCGCGGTCGGCTCTGGTCGCACCTGATCAGCGACGTCTCCCCGGCCGAGCTGCACGTGTTCGCCGAGACGCTGGGGGTGCCCCGGCGCGGGTTCGACCGGGACCACTACGACATCCCCGCCGACCGGTTCGCCGTGGCGGTGTGGCTCGGTGCCCGGGTGGTGCCCAGCCGGGAGATCGTCCGCCTGCTCCACGCGTCCGGCCTGCGTCGCCCCAAACACCTCAACCGCCCGGCCGGCCCCACAGCGCACGTCGGACCCGCCGGCCCCGGACGCCTCAGCCTGCCCGGGGACCTCACCCACCGCTGACACCGGCCGGCCCGCACCCCGGGACGCCGGCGACGGCCGGGCGGCGGATCAGCGCAGGGACGCCAGCTCGCGGCGGAGGTTGGCGCGGGCCGGTGCCTCCCACCGGGCGGCCAGCGGGGGCAGCCGGAACAGGGCCGGCAGGGCGAGCAGCCCGTCGAGGACCCGCGCCCGGCCGGTACGGAAGTCCGCCTCGGGCACGTGCGCGTACTCGGCGCGGATCGCGGAGGCGTACCCGTCGTACACCTCGGGGGGTGTGGCCAGGACGGCCAGGTCGGCGTCGCAGAGCAGCGCGCCGTCGCGGTCGCCGGGCGCGGTGCGGTGCCCGGCGGTGAGCAGCACCAGCCGGCGGACCTCGGCCACCGTGGCGGCCGGCACCCCCAGCCCGGTGAGCAGCGTGCCGGCCAGCTCGGCGCTGGCCCGTTCGTTGGCGTCGGCGGCGGCGCGCGGGTCGTAGACAGCGTCGTGCGTCCAAGCGGCGAGCGCGACCCGTTCCGGCCGGTCGGCCAGGTCGGCGTGCCGGTCGACCAGGTCCAGCACCGCCCGCAGGTGGTGCGCCGTGTGGTAGCGCCGGTGCGGCTCGCGCCAGCGGGCCAGCAGGTCGGACCCGGCGGCGGTGAGCGCCGGCCCGTCAACGGCCCCGGCGGTGAGCGCCGCCGCCACCCACCGGTCGATCAGCTCGGTCACCCGGACGATTGTGCCGCAGGGATGAACCGGTGTGGCGTGGGTAGTCCCCGCCATGGCGCTGGCCCGGGACCGACGACCGTCGCTGCTGCATCGGGCCGGGCTGCGTGACGCCGGCGACGACGTCGACACCGCGCGGATCGCCGAGGCGGTGGCCTACCTGCGCCACCGGGGCCGGGCCACCCTGCGCGACCGGCTGCACCAGGTGCACCTGGCGACGGGCCTGGCCGTGCAGGCCGGGCTGGCCGCCGCGCTGGCCTGGATCGTGTCGCACCACCTGCTGGGCAACCCGCAACCGGTCTTCGCGCCGATCTCGGCGGTCGGCACCCTGGCCGCCTCGGTCGGCCAGCGGCTGCGCCGGACCGTGGAGTTGATCGTCGGGGTGGCGGTCGGGGTGTTCCTCGGCGACGTGCTGATCTACTTCCTGGGCACCGGGGGCTGGCAGCTCGGGTTGGTGGTGACCGCGGCCATCCTGCTCACCACCTTCTTCGGGGCCAGCGTCGCGGTGGTGATCCAGGCCGCCGCGACCGCCGTGCTGATCGTCACGCTGAGCCCGTCCACCGAGGATCTGGAGCTGCCCCGGTTCGTCGACGCGTTCGTCGGCGGCGGCATCGCCCTGCTGGTCACCGCGATCCTGCTGCCGCTCAACCCGCTCCGGGTGATCAACCGGGCGGCCCGGCCGGCGCTGGACCTGCTCGCCGACCAGCTCGACGTCTGCGCCCAGGCGCTGCGCGACCGGGACCGGGGCGCCGCCCAGCGGGCGCTGGACCGGCTCCGCGAGAACAAGGAGGAACTCGCCACCTTCACCGAGGCCATCGAGGGGGCGAAGGAGACCAGCACGCTCTCCCCGGCCCGCTGGCACCGGCGCAACGAACTGACCCACTACGCCGAGGCGGCCGACCCGATCGACCGGGCGATGCGCAACAGCGGCACCCTGATCCGCCGGTCGGTAACCATGATCGAGGACGACGAGCCGGTGCCGGAGCCGATGCCGGACGCGGTGGTCCACCTGGCCGAGTCGGTCCGCCTGCTGCGGCACGAGTTCGCCGTCGGGGACGAGCCGGAACGGGCCCGGGAACGGTCGCTGCGCGCGGTCAGCGAGGCCGGTCGGGCGTACGACCAGGGGGTCGGGTTCTCCGGCAGCGTGGTGATCGCCCAGGTGCGTACCACCGCCAGTGACCTGCTGGTCGCCTCGGGCATCGAGCAGGAGGAGGCCAACCGGCTGATCCGGCAGGCGTTCGGCGACAAGGACAAACCGGGCGGCGGTCCGGCGGAGCAGCACGCCGCCCCGAAACCCCCGACCGCCCCGCCCCTGGGCTGACCCCGGCCGCGCCGCCCCGGGTCGCTCCGCCCGTGGACCGTGCCGTCCCGCACCGGGAGAGCCCGGCCGAACGGGCCGGGGATGACTACGCTGATCCACATGGCCGACACCCCGCCCGGCGGGCACCCGCCGCCGCCCGCGCCCGCCGTCCCGTCGCCGGACGCCGCCGCGCCCCGGATGCCGCTGCGCCGGCTCGGCTGGCGGCGGGTCCTGGTGCTGGCCGGGGTGGTGCTGCTGATCGCGGCCTGCGCGGTCTACATGCTCTACACGCTCGGCTCCAACCTGGGTCTGGACGCGCTGCTGGTCGGGGTGACCGCGGCGATCCTGCCGGTGCCCGTCCTGGTGGCCTGCTTCCTCTGGCTCGACCGGTACGAACCCGAACCGCTGAAGTACCTGATCTTCTGCTTCGCCTGGGGCGCGTTCGTCTCGACCGCCGCGTCGCTGACCGTCAACAACACCTTCGCCGCCCTGTTCAAGGACTGGGGGGTGTCGTCGTCGCTGACCGGCGTGCTGGTGGCCCCGTTCATCGAGGAGCTGACCAAGGCGCTCGGCCCGATCCTGCTGCTGATCTTCCGGCGCAAGGAGTGGTCCGGGATCACCGACGGCCTGGTCTACTGCGGGCTGTCCGCCGTCGGGTTCGCCATGGTGGAGAACATCCTCTACCTGGGCGGCCTCGGGTACGCCTCGGGCGTCGACCAGTGGGGGCCGGCCACCGGCGTACGCAACGTCATCGTCATCTTCATCTCGCGGATCCTCTTCTTCGGCTTCGCCCACCCGCTGTTCACCTCGATGACCGGGGTGGGGCTGGGCATCGCCGCCCGCACCGCCGACCGGCGGGTCCGGGTGCTCGCCCCGGTCGCCGGCCTGCTGCTGGCGATGATGTTGCACGGCACCTGGAATCTGATCCCGACGCTGGTCCAGGCCACCGGCCAGGCGGTGATCTTCTTCTACGGGATGGTCGCGGTGATGGTGCCGATCTTCTTCGGCATGGTCGGTTTCGCGGTCTGGCTGCGCGCCTGGGAGGGGCGGCTCACCGAGCGGACCCTGC
This sequence comes from Micromonospora sp. S-DT3-3-22, assembly GCF_015354745.1. NCBI lineage: Bacteria > Bacillati > Actinomycetota > Actinomycetes > Micromonosporales > Micromonosporaceae > Micromonospora > Micromonospora sp. S-DT3-3-22. The sequence continues at coordinate 3,522 of NZ_JACGMO010000171.1, read as the reverse complement.
CCGACTACGTGCGGGCCGGCTGGTTGAGCCCGCCCGAGGTGGCCGCCCTGGGCAGCCTGGGCCGCCGGCACGCCGCCCGGACCTGGGCCCGGCGGGTCGGCGGGGACGCCGGGCTGCGCGCGATGCGCGGGTACCAGTTCGCCGCGACCCGGCTGGCGCTGCTGCGCGACGGGATGCGGCGCGGCCTGGACCGCAAGCCGGCGGAGCGGGAGAACACCCTGCGGGAGGAACGGCAGTTGCTGGAGACGATCGCCGCGTACCGGTCGTTCTTCGTCGGCCGGGACCCGCAGACGCCGGTGGGGGTCTGGGACGGGCAGCGCTACCACCTGCGGTTCCCCGACGGCACGCAGCGGGTCGTCGACGCCCCGGACTCGCCGGTGGTGCCGATCCCGGTGGTGCTGGCCCCGCCGCCGCCCCCGGCCTACCCGGCCGGCTACGGCCCGCCCGGCTGGTACGGTCCCCGGCCGGCCGCCCCCTGGCCGCCCGGCCGGTACTGACCGGCCCGGCCCCGGGCAGGGTCAGGTCATCAGGCTGGTGAGGAAGTCGCCGAGGCCCTGGGCCATCGCCATCAGGGCGGCCCCGATCCCCTTGAACATCTGGGCCGCCCCGTCCGGGCGGAACGCCATGAAGTAGATCAGGAAGGCGACGCTGCCCCAGAGCAGCACCTTCTTCACGAGAACCGGCATCGTCCCTCCCCAGGGCACCTGTGACGGGCCTGGCTTCCCGCCGGGAAGCGGGACAAACCGGTAGGCCGCCCGGGACGGCTCCCGAGGGCCCCGGGAGGGACCGGACCTACAGGTAGAGGCCGGTGCTGCCGGTGGACTCGCTCTCCACCCGTTCGGCGGCGACGGCGTGCACGTCCCGCTCGCGCAGCAGCACGTACCCCCGGCCGTGCAGTTCGACCTCGGAGCGGTCGTCCGGGTCGAACAGCACCCGGTCGCCGGCCACCACGGCGCGTACGTGCGGACCCACCCCCACGGCGGTGGCCCAGGCCAGCCGCTTGCCGACGGCGGCGGTGGCCGGGATGACGATGCCTGCGGTGGAGCGGCGTTCGCCCTCGCTGCCGTCCTGCCTGACCAGCACCCGGTCGTGCAGCAGGCGGATCGGCAGGCCGGTGTCGAGGTTCGGGTCGGCGGTCACGCCAAGACGCTACCGTGTGGCCCGGTGGCGTCGATCCGGTGGTTGAGCCGATGCGGCACGGGGCAATGAGTGGCGGAACTGCCCTACGGTGGCGGGCGTACGGACGTACCCTGTCCGGGCCGTCGCCGTGGGCGTCCCGGTGTCGTTTCTCAGGAGGTGCGCTTGAGCCGCTTCGAGCGGGTACGCGGCCGACTCCGCCGCGCCTACGAGTCCGGACGGGAGTCGGTCCGCGCGGGGCGCGCCGATCCGGCCGACGCGCCGGAGGGGGCCGGAGTGGCCACACCCGCTTCCCCCGGCCCGGCGGCGGCCCCGTCGGCGACGGTGGTCGGGGCCGAGCCGCCGGCGGCCATGCACAACTCCACCTCCAGCCGCGACGACGCCGACGTGCCGCACGCGCTGCGGATCGCCGCCGCGTGGTCGTGGCGACTGATCGTGATCGGCGTGGTCACCTGGGCGCTGCTGAGGATCGTCGGGACGATCAGCATCGTGATCATCCCGCTGGCGGTGGCGCTGCTGCTCTCCGCGCTGCTCGCCCCGGCGGTGGGCTGGCTGCTGCGGGCCCGGTTCCCCCGCTCGCTGGCGACGGGCGTGGTGATGGTCGGCGGCCTGGTCGCGGTGTTCGGCACGCTGACCCTGGTGGTCAACGAGTTCATCCAGGGCGTGCCGGAGCTGAGCGAGAAGTCGTCGCAGGGCGTACGGCAGATCCAGGACTGGCTCAAGACCGGCCCGCTGCACCTGTCGGACAGCCAGCTCAACCGCTACATCGAAGAGGCACAGGGCTGGATCAACGGCAACACCGAGAAGTTCACCAGCGGTGCGCTCGCCACCGCCACCACGCTGGCCGAGGTGCTCACCGGTGCGGTGCTGGTGCTCTTCGCCACCTTCTTCTTCCTGCGCGACGGCAGCCGGATCTGGCGGTTCCTGGTCCGCCTGCTGCCGGTCGCCGCCCGGTGGAAGGTCGACGACGCCGGACGGGCGTCCTGGGCGACGCTCGGCGCGTACGTGCGGGCCACCGTGCTGGTGGCGTTCATCGACGCGGTGGGCATCGGCATCTTCCTGGTCGTCTTCGACGTCCCGTTCGCCTTCCCACTGGCCGCGCTGGTCTTCCTGGGGGCGTTCATCCCGATCGTCGGCGCGTTCCTCTCCGGGGTGGTGGCGGTGCTGGTGGCGCTGGTCGACAGCGGCCCGGTGACCGCGCTGATCATCCTGGGCGTGGTGATCGGCGTGCAGCAGGTCGAGGGCCACCTGCTCCAGCCGTTGATCATGGGTCGGGCGGTGGCCATCCACCCGCTCGCGGTGATCATCGGGATCGCCGCCGGGGTGGTGCTCGCCGGCATCACCGGCGCGCTGGTCGCGGTGCCGCTGATCGCGGTGTTCAACACCGCCGTACGCCGGCTCGCCGCCCGCAGCGTGCCCGACACCCCACCGGACGCCGTGGTGGTCGCCTCCCAGGCCCCCTGACCAAACCGGCACGCCGCCCGTTCCCCGCCGGGGAGCGGGCGGCGTGCCGTCTGTGGGGGTCAGACCTTGGCCAGGCGCTCCAGCGCGCCCCGGGCCACCTCCGGCCGGGTGGTGTACCAGAACGGGGGCAGCGAACGGCGCAGGAACGGCCCGTAGCCGCGCGCCGTCTCCAGCCGCGAATCGAGGACCGCGACCACCCCCCGGTCACCGGTGGCCCGGATCAACCGGCCCACCCCCTGCGCCAGCCGGACCGCCGCGATCGGCACACTGACCGCCGAGAAACCGGACCCGCCGCCCGCGTCCACCGCCGCCGCGCGGGCCGCCGCCAACGGCTCGTCGGGGCGCGGGAAGGGCAGCCGGTCGATCACCACGAGCTGGCACGAGTCGCCCGGCACGTCCACCCCCTGCCAGAGCGACATCACCCCGAACAGGCAGCTCGACCGGTCGTCGCGGAACCGCCGCACCAGCAGCGGCAGCGCCTCCTCGCCCTGGAGCAGCACCGGCAGGTCGGTGCGCGCCCGCAGCAGCTCCGCCGCCTGCTGCGCGGCCCGCCGGGAGGAGAACAACCCGAGGGTACGGCCACCGAGCGCGCCGACCAGCCGCAGCAACTCCTCGCCGGCCGCCTCGGGCAGCCCGGAGACGCTGGGCCGGGGCAGGTGCGCGGCGACGTACAGGATGCCCTGCCGGGCGTAGTCGAACGGTGAGCCGACGTCGAGCGACGACCAGCCCGGCCCCGACGTGGCCGGCACGACGCCGGTGGCGGCCCGGCTGCCCGGGGCGCTCGCCACCCCGCCGGCATCCGGGCCGAACACCACCCCGGTCCGGGCGTGGTCCGCGCCGGGTGCGTCGTACGGGTAGCCGGCGTCGACCAGCGCCCGGTGGGAGACCTCCAGGGCGAGCAGCTGGGTCGGGTCGATGCTG
>NZ_JACGMO010000170.1:0-12487 GCF_015354745.1 Micromonospora sp. S-DT3-3-22 | reverse complement strand
CGTCGGGGCCGGAGCCGGCGCGGGAGCGGCGGCGGGCAGCGACCGGGGGGCCGGGGCGGGCGTCGGCGTGGGTGCCGGCCCGGCGTACCCCTCGACCCGGTACGTCCCGGTGGGCTCCCCGGACGGCCGGCTGCCCCCGTCCCCGGGGTCACCGAGGAAGGCGAGCATCACGTCCCGCTGGGTGGCGATCATCTCCCGCGTGGTGCGCAGGTACTCGCTGAGCAGCTCGCCCCGGATGTCCCGGACGGTGGCCGGCGCGGGCTCGTCGACGGTCCGGACGTCCCGGACGGTCGACGGTGCGGGGCCGCTGACGGTGCCGGTGGCGGCGCCGGGGGTGGTGGCGGTGCCATTGGCAGGGGTCATCGACAACTCCTTGATCCGTCGGGGAGGGGTCATGCCACCGGGAAGACAGTTGCCGTGCTGGTCCCGGACGAGTTGGCCGTCGACCGTCCAGAGCGGACGACGGGTCGGTGCGGTGCTGGCGGTGCCGTCCGCGACCCGGCCGTGGAACAGCCAGTCGGTGCGGACCGGGGTGCCGGCGCAGGCGAGTTCGGCGACCGAGATCAGGAACCCGCGCAGGCCGTCGGCCGGGCCGCGTTCGCAGGCGACCGTCCGGTGCGGCCGGTCGCCGAGCACCGCCTGCACCAGCCGGCTGAGCACCTGGCCGGGGCCCACCTCGACGAACAGCCGGGCGCCGGCGGCGTACATGGCCTCGATCTGCTCGACGAAGCGCACCGGCGCGCCGATCTGCTCGGCGAGGTGGTGGCGGACCTGGTCGGCGTCGCCGGAGTAGGGGGCGGCGGTCAGGTTCGACCAGACCGGGATGCGCGGTTCGGCGATCGACCGGGTGGCGAGCACCTCGGCGAAGGTCTCCACCGCGCCGGCCACCACCGGGCTGTGGAAGGCGCAGGCCACCGGGATGGCCCGGGCCGACAGGCCGGCCTCCTTGAGCGCGACCACCGCCGCCCGCACCTTCGCCGTCGGGCCGGAGACCACCACCTGCTGCGGGGCGTTCCGGTTGGCCAGCACCACCTCGCTGGTCAGGCCGGCCCCGGCGAGCACCTGGGCGACCTGCTCGGCGCTGGCGGTGACCGCCGCCATGGTGCCCGGGTCCTCGCCGCAGGCGTCGAGGATGGCCGCCGCCCGCTGCCGGCTCAGGTCGAGCAGGGTGGCCGCGTCGAACGCCCCGGCGACGCAGAGCCCGACGAGTTCGCCGTAGCTGTGGCCGGCGGTCATGTCGGGTCGTACGCCGAGGCGGCGCAGCAGGTGGTCCACGGCGAGGCCGCCGATGCCGAGCACCGGCTGGGCGGTACGGGTGTCGCGGACCCGGTCCTCCTGGGCGCGGCGGGAGTCCTGGTCGAACGCGGTCGGCGGGAAGAGCAGCTCGGCGGCGGCCTTGTCGAGTTCGAGGTAGTGCCGCAGCTCGGGGAAGGTGACGAAGAGTTCCCCGAGGGCGCCGGGGCGTTGGCTGCCCTGGCCGGGGAAGAGGAACGCCACCTGGCCCGGCCCGACCGGGTCGACGCCGGTCGGCTGGACCAGGCCCCGGGCCGGGTCGTGCTCGCCGGCCAGCGCCCGGTGCAGCAGGGTCTCCAGTTCGGTCAGGTCACGGGCGACCACCGCGACCTGGGTCGTCCCGGGCCGGTTGGCGGCCCTGGCGGCGACCGACGCGGCCAGCTCGGCCAGCCGTCCCGCCCGGTTGCCGGCCCCGTCGGCGGCCACGCTCTCCAGCAGCTGCCGGACGGCCTGGTGGGCGGCGGCCCGGTCGGTGCCCCGGAAGCAGAACAGCTCGGCCGGCCAGATCCGTTGCGCGTGCCGGGGCTCCGGCGCGTTGGGGTAGGCGCTGAGCACGACGTGGAAGTTGGTGCCGCCGAAGCCGAACGCGCTGACCCCGGCGATCCGCTCGGCGGCCGGCGCGGGCCACGGGCGGGCCTCGGTGAAGAACGCGAACGGGCTCTGCTGCGGGTGCCAGGCCGGGTTGGGCCGCTCCAGGTGGATGGTGGGCGGTCGGACGCCGTGGTAGAGGGCGAGCGTCGCCTTGATCAGGCCGGCCAGCCCGGCGGCGCACTTGGTGTGCCCGATCTGGGACTTCACCGAGCCGAGGGCGCAGCTGCCCGGCTCGGCGCCGGCCTCGACGAACATCCGGGTCAGCGTCTCCAGTTCGGTGCGGTCGCCGACCACCGTGCCGGTGCCGTGCGCCTCCACCAGCCCGACCTCCCGGGGGGAGATGCCGGTGCGGTGGTAGGCCCGGTCCAGGGCCCGCCGCTGCCCGTCGGGGCGCGGCGCGGTCAGGCCGAGGGCCCGCCCGTCGCTGGCCCCGCCGAGCCCCTTGATCACGCCGTAGATCCGGTCACCGTCGCGTTCGGCGTCGGCCAACCGCTTGAGGACGACGCACGCGACGCCCTCGCCGAGGGCGATCCCGTCACCGGTGCTGTCGAAGGGGCGGGACCGGCCGGTGGGGGACAGCGCGTGCGCCGAGGTGAACATCAGGTAGTCGTTGACCCCGTTGTGCAGGTCGGCTCCGCCGCAGATCATCAGGTCGCTGTCGCCGGCGACCAGTTCCTTGCAGGCGGCGTCCATCGCGGCCAGGGACGACGCGCAGGCCGCGTCGATGGTGTAGTTCGGCCCGCCCAGGTCGAGCCGGTTGGCGACCCGGCCGGCGATCACGTTGGCCAGCACGCCGGGGAAGCTGTCCTCGGTGACCGTGGGCAGCAGCTCCTGCATCTGCTCGGGGATCTCGCCGAGGTACGCCGGGAGCATGGTGCGCAGGGTCTGCGCGTGTCCCATGTCGCTGCCGGCCTCCGCGCCGAACACCACCCCGGTCCGGGCGTGGTCCGCGCCGGGTGCGTCGTACGGGTAGCCGGCGTCGACCAGCGCCCGGTGGGAGACCTCCAGGGCGAGCAGCTGGGTCGGGTCGATGCTGCTCAACGCGGCCGGGGGGATGCCGTAGCCGATGGCGTCGAACGGGACCGGCTCGATGAACCCGCCCCACTTGGAGACGCTGATCCGGCCGGTCTGCCCCGGCCCGACCTCGGGGGCGTAGTAGTGCTCGGTGTCCCAGCGTTGCGCCGGGACCTCGGTGACGGTGTCGACGCCGCTGAGCACGGTACGCCAGAAGCTGTCCAGGTCGGGGGAGCCGGGCAGCATGCAGGCCATCCCGACGATGGCGATGTCCAGCGGCGCGGGCGGCTCCTCGATCTCGACGGCCGGCGGCGCGAGCCGGGCCCGCAGCGCGTCGAGCCGGTCGGCGTGGAAGCCGCGTACCCCGGTGGTGACGTCGTCGTGCAGCTCGGCGACGGTGGTGGCGCGGTCGCGCAGCACGGCGACCTGGCCGGCCATGAACAGCCCGTCGCTGGCCTGGACGCTCTCGTCGACGGTCTCGACGACGTCGCCGGAGCGGCGCAGGCCCTTGCTGGCGATCCGCAGCCGGCCGACGTTGAGCAGCTCCAACTGCTCCCACACCTCGCGGTTCTCTACCCCGGCGCCCTCCAGCTGGACGCGCAGCTGGTGGAAGTCGTCGACGAACGGGGTGTGCAGGCAGCGGGTGGCGTGCCCGGGGGCGGTCTCCAGCAGCGCGGTGTGCTCCGCGGTGAGCGCCTCACGCTGGAACAACGGCTGGACCGCGCCGTGGGTCACTGCCTCGGTGGTGAACAGGTAGGCGGTGCCCATCAGCACGCCGACCCGCCCGCCCCGGCGGGCCAGTGGCGCGGCCATCGTGGCCACCATCGCCGCCGAGCGGGCGTCGTGCACCCCACCGGCGAAGAAGATCTGGAGCTGGGCGCCGGCGGCGGGGTCGGTGTCGAGGTATTCGTCGAGCACCGCCAGTTGGGCCTCCCACAGCGGGAAGCTCGCCCGGGGTCCGACGTGCCCGCCGCACTCGGCGCCCTCGAAGATGAACTTGCGCGCGCCGGAGCGTAGGAACTGGCGCAGCAGGCCGGGGGAGGGCACGTGCAGGAAGGTGCTGATCCCCTGCTCCTCCAGGGCGCGGGCCTGCGGTGGCCGGCCGCCGGCGATGATCGCGCAGGCGGGCCGGATCTCCCGGATGACCTCCAGTTGGGCGGCGCGCAGCTCCTCGGGGGCGAAGCCGAGCACCCCGACGCCCCACGGGCGGTCGCCGAGCTGGGCGGCGGTCTCGGTGAGCATCCGGCGGCACTGGTCGGCCGAGTTGAGGGCGAGCGCGATGAACGGCAACGCGCCGCCGTCGGCGACGGCGGCGGCGAAGGAGGCCTCGTCGCTGACCCGGGTCATCGGGCCCTGGGCGACGGGCACCCGTACCCCGAGGGCCTCGGCCAGGGGGGCGTGCGGCTGGAGCAGGTCGGCGGCGTCGGGGCCGTCGACGGCGTCGAGCATCGCCGCGCGCATTCCGCGTACGGCGGTGGCGGTGTCGGGCCAGCGGTCGGCGAAGGCCGCCGCCAGCCAACCGTCCTGGCCGACGGGGAGCAGTTCGCTGTCGCCCTGGTGCGGGCCGCCCCGGCGGATGCCGCGTTCGCCGTCGCGCAGCACGGTCTCCGAGCCGTCCATCCGCCTGATGACGGCCTGCACGTCGGCCGGCAGTTCCGACTCGGGCATCAGGGCGAGCTGGGTGTCCAGCACGACGCCGGCCGCGCCACCGACCAGGCAGGCCCCGGCGGTCCGTGGGCCGATCCCGCCGGCCACCCAGACCGGCAGGTCGAGGGTGTCGTCGGCGACGAGCTGCTGGAGCAGGACGAAGGAGCTGAGTTCGCCGACCCGGCCGCCGCCCTCCATGCCGCGGGCGATCAGCCCGTGCGCGCCGGCCGCCGCCGCGGCGTGGGCCTCCGCCCGGCTGGTCACCTCCACCAGCACCCGGTGGTGCCCGGTGATCTCGGCCAGCGGCCACGGGCTCGTCGGCTCGACCACGATCAGGTCCATCCGGCCGGCGGCGGCGTGTTCCACGTCGGCGGGGGTGGCCCGGCAGCCGGCCGGGACCCGGATGCCGATCGGGGCGGGCGACCAGCTCGCGGCGCGGGCGAGCGCCCGCAGCGACCAGTCGTCGCCGGTGGCCAGGTCGATGATGCCGCGCCCCCCACCGGCTGCGGTGGCGGCCGTGATCCGTGGGCCGGGCTCCAGGACGCCGACGGGGTTGACGACCAGGATCAGGTCACGCGTGTACGGTGCGCTACTCATCGGGCTCCCACTTCGGTCGCGAACGATCGCGTGCTGACTAGGGGATCTGCCGGCAGAGGGCCGGCGAGCGCGGTGCTGATTTGCCGCAGTCAATGTCGCGCTGCGTCACAATCTAACGTCGCCCAGTTACAGCCCGGTTAAATCCAACGATCAACGGGCTTGGGTTGAAGATTTCCTACCAAGGCTACCGGATATGCCGTCGGGCTAAGCAGGCACGATGTTCGTCGATGCAACGTCGCTGCCACCAGATCGTGGCACCGATGCTTGTCCAGTCATTTGCGGTTTTATTTCCAAACTGTTTTCTGGCAACCGCGAAGTCCCTGGTAGTGGAGATCGATCCTTCCCGTATCCCACTATGTGGAACGGGTCTTGCCATCGATTGCGGTGTACATCAAAGATCCGTATCGGTATTCATGCCGTCATTACCCATCGATTAGCTGTGGCATTCGTGAGGCGAGGTGGGATTGGTTTCGATCTTTAAACTCCCTGGTGGGACGCGGATTGATTGCCGACGGCGCGTGCGTCCCACCCGCCGCCGCTGACCTCGGCGGTGACCGCCGACCGGGCGACGAAGCCCTGCAGGCGTCACCGATAACGGCTCTGGGCTGGCAAGACGCCACCCCATGACGACGGTTGACGTACTCCCTTAACGAACGTTTCATGCGCTGTCCGCAGGGTGGTCGTACCCACCGGCGGCACGCGATCTGCGGGGGCGATTCCTCCGGCAGCACCGACCTCTGCACAGGCCGCGACCAGCCGGGACGGCCGTCACCGCGACGGTGGTCCGCCCCGGCCGGGCAGGCCTTCCCAATTCCCCTTCCGGATCGGCGGTAATTGTGCGTAGCCTGCTTCTTCTTGCCCTCGTCGGCCTCGGTGCACAACTGGTCGACGGCAGTCTCGGGATGGCGTACGGCGTGACATCCACCACATTGTTGCTGGCGCTCAACACAGGTGCGGCGAGCGCTTCGGCGACAGTCCACCTGGCCGAGATCGGCACCACCCTCGTCTCCGGCGCCGCCCACTGGCGGTTCGGCAACGTCGACTGGACGGTGGTCCGCCGGGTCGGTGTGCCGGGCGCCATCGGGGCGTTCGCCGGGGCGACCTTCCTGTCCAGCCTGTCGACCGCGACCGCGGCCCCGATCATGTCGCTGATCCTGCTCACCCTCGGTCTCTACGTGCTGATCCGGTTCACCGTCGCCGGCCTGCCCCGCGACCGGGTCGGCCTGCCCCTGCGCAAGCGCTTCCTCGGCCCGCTGGGGCTCGTCGCCGGCTTCGTCGACGCGACCGGGGGCGGCGGCTGGGGGCCGGTCGGCACCCCGGCGATCCTGGCCAGCGGCCGACTGGAACCCCGCCGGGTGATCGGCTCGATCGATACCAGCGAGTTCCTGGTGGCGGTCGCCGCCAGCCTGGGCTTCCTGGTCGGCATCGGCTCGGAGAACATCAATTTCGGCTGGGTGGGCGCGCTGCTGCTCGGCGGCATGATCGCCGCGCCGATCGCCGCCTGGCTGGTGCGCCTGGTCCCGCCCCGGGTGCTCGGCTCCGCCGTCGGCGGGGTCATCGTGCTGACCAACATCCGGACCCTGCTGCGCAGCGAGTGGATCGGTGCCCCGGACGCCGTCCGGTACGCCTGCTACCTGGTCGTCGCGGTGCTCTGGGCGGCGGCGGTGACCTGGTCGCTGCGCCGGCACCTGGCCGACCGGCAGGCCACTCCGGTCGCCGTCGGGCCGGAGAGCGGTGCCGGGGAGCCCGCCACCACGTCGAGCTGACCGGTCGGCCGGCGACCGCCGGACCCGCGCGGCAGCGGGTCCGGCAGCCGCCGGCCCGAGCCCTCCCGTCACGGTGCCGCAGCGCGGGTGCGCTGCGGCACCGTGACGGGTGTGGTTCTGGGTGATCTACCATCCTGGATGGCGTCGACGCCGTGCCGGATCGTGGAGAGGCCATCGGATGAAGCTGATGCGGGTCGGCCCGGCCGGCGCGGAACGGCCGGTGCTGTACGCCGACGGCCGCCACCACGACCTGTCCGCGCTCACCCCCGACATCGACGGCGCGTTCTTCGCCTCCGGCGGCCCCGACCGGGTCCGGGCGGCCCGCGACCTGCCGGAGCTGGACGTCACCGGGCTGCGGGTCGGCCCGCCGGTGGCCCGGCCCGGTGTGGTGCTCTGCGTCGGGCAGAACTACGCCGCGCACGCCGCCGAGTCCGGCGTCGCCCCGCCCGAGACGCCGATCGTCTTCTACAAGGCACCCAACACCGTGGTCGGCCCGTACGACGAGGTGCTGGTGCCCCGGGGCGCCACCGCCACCGACTGGGAGGTGGAGCTGGCCGTGGTCATCGGCCGGCGGGCCCGCTACCTGGAGTCGCCCGCGCAGAGCCTGGCCCACGTCGCCGGCTACCTGGTCGCCAACGACGTGTCCGAACGCGACTTCCAGCTGCGCGACTCCGGTGGCCAGTGGTCCAAGGGGAAGTCCTGCGAGACGTTCCAGCCGCTCGGCCCGTGGCTGGTCACCCCGGACGAGATCCCCGACGTGCAGGATCTCGGGTTGCGCTCCTGGGTCAACGGCGAGCCCCGGCAGGACTCCCGCACCGCAGACATGATCTTCGACGTGGCGTACCTGATCTGGCACCTGTCGCAGTACACGGTCCTCGACCCGGGCGACGTGATCAACACCGGTACGCCGGAGGGGGTCGCCCTGTCCGGCCGGTTCCCCTACCTGCGTCCCGGTGACGTGGTCGAGGTCGAGGTGGACGGCCTGGGCCGGCAGCGGGTCACGATGGCGGCGGCCTGACCGCCGGCCGGGGCGCCGCTGCCGGCGTTCCCCGTCGGGTCGGCACCGGCCCGACCGCCGCCCGGGTCAGCGGACCAGCCGCAGGCCGGACATGCCGCCGTCGACGGCCAGCGCGGTGCCGGTGGTCGCCCCGGAGACCGGGGAGGCGAGGAACGCCACCGCCTGGGCGACCTCGTCGGCGGTGACCAGCCGGCCGGTGGGCTGCCGGGCGGCCAGCCGACGTTTCTCCGTGGCCGGGTCCTGCGCTCCGGCGAGCAGCCGGGCCACCCACGGGGTGTCCACCGTGCCCGGCGCCACCGTGCACACCCGGATGCCGTCGCCCACCAGGTCGGCGGCCATCGCCAGGCTGAGCGCGTGCACCGCGCCCTTGGTGGCCGAGTAGACGGCCCGGTCGACCAGGCCCGCCGTCGCGGCGATCGAGGTGATGCTGACGATGGCGGCGCTGGTCGAGCGGCGCAGGTGCGGCAGGGCCGCCCGGCAGGCGCGGGCCACCCCGACGACGTTGACGTCCAGACACCGGTGCCACTCGGCGTCGTCGGCGGCCTCCACCGCACCGACCGCGCTGACCGCCGCACAGTTGACCAGCACGTCGAGACCGCCCAGGGTCGCCGCGACCCGGTCCATGGTCTGCTCCAGCGGGGCGGTGACGTCGGCGGTGAGCCGCAGGTGCGCCCCACCGGCACCGGGGTCGCGGTCGAGCACGGCGACCCGCGCCCCGCGTACGGCCAGCAGGTCGGCGACCGCCGCGCCGATGCCCGAGCCACCCCCGGTCACGGCGGCCACCAGGCCGTGGAAATCCGTCATCTCGGCACCTCGTCGACGGGCGGTGGGGGCCGGTGGACGCCCACCCGCGCCCGACGCCCACCGGGCCGGCACGCCGCGACGACCGACGGGCCGCCGGCCCGCCCCGCCGGTGCGCAGGATGCCGCACCCCGCGCCGACTGCATAGATCATATAGAATCCGTCAATCACGTCCCGGCCGTGCGAGGGGGCATGGCAAGGTGGCGTGGCGAGGGGGGCACGGTGCGCATCGCGTTGTTCGTCACCTGCCTCAACGACGCGTTCTTCCCCCGGGTCGGCATCGCCACCGTGACCCTGCTGGAGCGGCTCGGCCACACCGTGACCTTCCCCGCCGGGCAGAGCTGCTGCGGCCAGTTGCACGCCAACACCGGCCACCGGGCCCCGGCCCGCGACCTGGAACGGCACACCGAGGCGGTGTTCGCCGGCCACGACGTCGTCGTCTCGCCGTCCGGCTCCTGCGTGGCCCACCTGCGGGCGCACACCCGGCTGCCCGTGCACGAGCTGTCCGAGCTGCTGGTGGACGTGCTCGCGGTGACCGACGTGGGGGCGCGCTTCCCGTACCGGGTCACCTACCACCCGACCTGCCACGGGCTGCGGATGCTGCGGCTGGGCGACCGGCCGCTGCGGCTGCTCGCCGCCGTGCGCGACCTGGAACTGCTGGCGCTGCCCGAGCCGGAGCAGTGCTGCGGCTTCGGCGGCACCTTCGCGTTGAAGAACGCCGCCGTCTCCGGGGCGATGCTCGCCGACAAGTGCGCCCACGCGGTCGCCACCGGCGCCGACTACCTCGCCGCCGCCGACAGCTCCTGCCTGGCCCACATCGGCGGTGGCCTGGCCCGCCGACCCGACGCCCCGCGACCCGTCCACTACGCCGAGATCCTCGCCGCCACCGGGCCGGGGGCGACCGGATGACGCCCCCGCAGGGCCGGCACCTGCCCATCGTGGCGGCCACCCCGTTCCCCCGGGCGGCGGCCGGCGCGCTGCGCGACGCCCAGCTCCGGGCCACCCTGGGCCGGGCCACCCGCACCATCCGGGACAAGCGGGCCGCCGTGGTGGCCGAGGTGCCCGACTGGGAACGGCTGCGCGAGCGGGCGGCCCGGGTCAAGGACGACGTCATCGACCGGCTACCCGAGCTGGTGGACCGGTTCGCGCGGGCGGCCACCGCCGCCGGGGCGACGGTGCACCACGCCACGGACGCCGCCGCCGCCAACGCGGTGGTCACCGAGCTGGTCCGGGCGCAGGGCGTCGACCGGGTGGTGAAGGTCAAGTCGATGGCGACCCAGGAGATCGGCCTCAACGAGGCGCTCGCGGCGGCCGGCGTCACGGCGGTGGAGACCGACCTGGCCGAGCTGATCGTGCAACTCGCCGACGACACCCCGTCGCACATCCTGGTGCCGGCGATCCACTATCACCGGGGGCAGATCCGCGAGCTGTTCGCCCGCCGGATGCCCGGCTTCACCGCCGACTCGGACGACCCGGCGGTGCTGGCCGGTGCCGCCCGGGAGTACCTGCGGCGGACCTTCCTGTCGGCCCGGGTCGCCATCTGCGGGGCCAACTTCGCGGTGGCGGAGACCGGCTCCCTGGTGGTCGTCGAGTCCGAGGGCAACGGGCGGATGTGCCTGACCCTGCCGGACACCCTGATCGCCGTGGTCGGGGTCGAGAAGCTGCTGCCCCGCTTCACCGACCTCGGTGACTTCCTGCGGCTGCTGCCGCGCTCGTCGACCGGTGAGCGGATGAACCCGTACACCTCGATCGTCACCGGGGTGACCCCCGGCGACGGGCCGCGCCGGCTGCATGTCGTGCTGCTGGACAACGGTCGCCGCCGGATCGCGGCGGACCCGGTGGGGCGGGCGGCGTTGCGCTGCATCCGCTGCTCGGCCTGCCTGAACGTGTGCCCGGTGTACGAGCGGGTCGGCGGCCACGCCTACGGCTCGGTCTATCCCGGCCCGATCGGCGCGATCCTGTCGCCCCAGCTCACCGGGCAGGACGCCGGCCACAACGCGACCCTGCCGTACGCCTCGACGCTCTGCGGGGCCTGCTACGACGTCTGCCCCGTCAAGATCGACATTCCGGCGATCCTGGTGCACCTGCGCCAGACGGGGCCGAAGCCGGCAGCCGAACGCGCGGTGATGGCGTGGCTCGCCTGGACGATGCGCGACCGCCGGCGGTGGCGGGCGGCGCTGCGCACGGCCCGCGCCGGCGGCCGGCCGTTGCGGGTGCTGAGCCGGCGGCACGGCGGGCGGCTACGCCGGGCCCCCTGGCCACTGTCGGCCTGGACGACACACCGCGACGCCCCGCTGCCGGCCCCGGAGTCCTTCCGCGACTGGTGGAGCCGCACCCATGACTCCTGAACTGTGCGCGCTGTTCGCCGCGCGGGCCGGCGACTACCGCGCCGGGGTGCACCCCTGCACCGCCACGGAACTGCCCGACCTGCTCGCCACCCTGCTCGCCGGGGCGACCGCCGTGGTGCTGCCGCCCGGGACGCCGGCACAGTGGACCAGCCGGCTCGGCCCGCCCACCCTCCCCGGCGACACGCTCACCGCCACCGACCTGGACGCGCCCGGTCTGGCCGTGCTCACCGGCTGCGCGCTCGCCGTCGCCGAGACCGGCACCCTGGTCCTCGACGGGGGCCCGGCGCAGGGCCGCCGCCTGCTGACCCTGGTCCCCGACCACCACGTCTGCGTGGTCCGGGCCGCGCAGATCGTGGCCGACGTGCCCGACCTGGTCCGCGCCCTGCCCGACCCCACCCGCCCGCTCACGATGATCTCCGGCCCGTCCGCGACCAGCGACATCGAGCTGAGCCGGGTGGAGGGCGTGCACGGCCCGCGTCGCCTCGACATCGTCTGCCTCCCAGCGGCGTAGCCGGCCCACCCGTCGTTCCGGCCGGCGTGCGCGCCCCGGCTACCCTCGCCGCCGTGGACGCTGTGGAGATCGAAGCACCCGTGGTCGCCGTCACCGTGTATCCGGACCGGGCCCGGGTCACCCGCCGGGCGAGCATCCGGCTGGCCGCCGGTGAGCACCGGCTCCGGATCGCCCCGCTGCCGCTGCGGCTGCGCCGGGACTCGCTGCGCACCGGCGGCGGAGGCGCGGCCACCGTCCTCGGCGTGGAGGTGAGCACCTGGCGGCAGGCCCGCAGCACCGACGGTCAGGTCGACGCGCTCACCCGGCGGGCCCGGGAACTGGCCGACGAACTCGCCGAGATCGACGACGCCGCCGAGGTCGAGACGCAGCGGCAACAGTTCCTGACCCGGCTGGCCGAGCGGGCCGGCGGCACGTACGCCCGCACGCTGGCCGCCGGTGACGCCGCCCCGGCCGACGTGACGTCCTTCGCCGACGCGGTCGCCGCCCAGCTCACCGACTCCCACCGCCGCCGACGCGGGCTGGCCCGGCGGCGCACCGAGCTGACCGAGGAACTGTCGGCCGTGCAGCGGCAGCTGGCCGACGCGGGCGGCAAGCGGCAACCGGACCGGCTGGCCGCCGACGTGACGGTGGCGGTGGACGCCGACGACACCACCGTGGACCTGGAGCTGACCTACCTGGTCGACGGGGCGCGCTGGCAGTCCTCCTACGACCTGCGGCTGGTCGGGGACGCCATGACGGTCACCTGGTCCGCCCTGGTCACCCAGGACACCGGCGAGGACTGGCCGGAGTGCGCGCTGCAGCTCTCCACCGCCCGACCGGCGGCGACCGCCGGCGTACCGGAACTGTCGCCCTGGTACCTCGACCGGGTCCGGCCGGTGCCGGTGGCGCGGGCGGCGGCGAG
>NZ_JACGMO010000016.1:0-81136 GCF_015354745.1 Micromonospora sp. S-DT3-3-22 | reverse complement strand
CGTCGGGGCCGCCCCGGTCGGTTCCTCCCGCTCCTGCGGCAGCAGGGCCCATCCGGCCAGCCCGAGCGCCAGCGCCGCCGTGCCCGCCCCGACCACCATCCAGCCGGTACGCCCCCGGGTCGACGGCCGGGCCACGTCGGCCATCAGCGCCGCCGGCAGCACGGCGGTCGGCGCGGCGTCGTCCCGCCGCAGGTCGACCTCACGGAAGGCCATCCAGTCGAGCAGCGCGGGCAGGCGTCCGGCCAGCGACTGCCGGTAACACTCCTCGCGGCGCGCGCCCTGACCGGCGGGCCAGTCGCCCTGCTCCACGGTCTCCCGGACGGTCACCCGGCAGCCCTCGGCGGTGGCGGTGAGGACGCAGGTCAACTCGGTGTGACGGGTCCCCTCGACACACCGGACGACGAGCAGCTCCGGCACCCGCTGGCGCACCGCCCCGATCTCGACGTCGCCGTCGAAGCCGGGCAGCCCGGCGGTGCCCACCCGCCATCGGCCGGGCCGGTCGGGCACCGGCTCGGCCCCGGCGAACCAGCGGGCCAGCAGCGCCGGATCGGTCACCGCGCGCCAGACCCGGTCAGCGGGGTGCAGCAGGTCGACCTGCGTGCCGATCTCGATCACGGCGAGAGACTCTACGGCCCGCACGCCCCGCCGGTGAACCTGGTCGCCACGATCGAACCTGCTCACTGCGTCACGACTTGACGAAACACATGTTATCGCTCACAGTCGATGGCGAGGACACCGCACCTGATGGCTCACCGGGCGAGCCGTGCTGGTCGAGCCTCGGATCGCGACGTCCCCCCAGGGCATGCGGGATGTCGGGTCAGGATTTCCCATCAGCAGCTGCCGGCGACGGCGCGACCGGCCCCGACCAGGGGCGGGACGACTCCGTCGACGGCCGGCCCGGTCTCCTCGAAGGAGGATCATGGCGCCCTTTTCGGGAGGCGCTGCGCCGTTGCCCGCAGCGGGTGATCCTCTCGCCGATCCGGGCTGCGGCCCCGGCGTCGAGGTCACCGAGGTCGTCGGCCGACACGGACCGCGACGGGGACATCGCCGACAGCCCCCCGTCCGGGCCAGGTACGGCGGCCACGATGGTCCGTCCTGGCCGACCGGACGGCGGACCCCGCCGGCCGGCACGGCCCACCGCACCGGGAACCGGGCACCTCAGCACCACCACCGCTGCACCCACCTCGAGAAGGATGCGACATGAGACCCAAGAGAGCCCTACTGGCCACGGCGACCCTCGCCGTGGCCGGCGCACTCACCGTCGGGATGACGTTGGCACTGGCCCCCGCAGCCAGCGCCGGGACGACCCTGCGGGCGGCGGCGGCCGAGAAGGGCCGCTACTTCGGCGCGGCGGTCGCGACGGGCAAGCTGTCCACCAGCACCTACACCACCATTCTCAACCGCGAGTTCAACTCGATCGTGGCCGAGAACGAGATGAAGTGGGACGCCACCGAGCCGCAGCAGGGCCGGTTCAGCTACACCGGCGGCGACCGGATCGTCAGCCACGCCCAGGCCAACGGGATGAGCGTGCGCGGTCACGCGCTGCTCTGGCACCAGCAGGAGCCGAGCTGGGCGCAGGGCATGTCGGGCAGCGCGCTGCGCAGCGCGATGATCAACCACGTCACCCAGGTCGCCACCCACTTCCGCGGCAAGATCTATGCCTGGGACGTGGTGAACGAGGCGTTCGCCGACGGTGGCGGCGGTGGGCGTCGTGACTCGAACCTCCAGCGCACCGGTAACGACTGGATCGAGGCGGCGTTCCGGGCCGCCCGGGCCGCTGACCCGGGCGCGAAGCTCTGCTACAACGACTACAACACCGACGGGGTCAACGCGAAGTCGACGGGCGTGTACAACATGGTGCGGGACTTCAAGTCCCGGGGCGTGCCGATCGACTGCGTCGGCTTCCAGTCCCACCTGGGCACCACCATCCCGGGTGACTACCAGGCCAACCTCCAGCGCTTCGCCGACCTCGGCGTGGAGGTGCAGATCACCGAGCTGGACGTGATGACCGGCGGCAACCAGGCCAACATCTTCGGCACGGTCACCCGGTCCTGCATGGCCGTCTCCCGGTGCGCCGGCATCACCGTGTGGGGGGTGCGGGACTGCGACTCGTGGCGTGGCTCCGACAACGCCCTGCTGTTCGACTGCAACGGCAACAAGAAGCCGGCGTACGACTCGGTGCTGAACGCGCTCAACGCGGGTCCGGGCATCCCGAACCCGACGACGACCCCGCCGAACCCGACCACCACCCCGCCGAACCCGACCACGCCGCCGCCGACGACGCCGCCTGCGGGTGGGTCGGGGTGCTCGGCGTCGGTGTCGTTGAACTCGTGGACCGGTGGTTTCGTGGCCACGGTGAAGGTGACGGCGGGTTCGTCGGGTACGCGTGGGTGGACGGTGAGCATGACGTTGCCGGGTGGGGCGAGTGTGACCGGTACGTGGTCGGCGACGGCCAGTGGTAGTTCCGGGACGGTGCGGTTCACGAATGTGGACTACAACGGTTCGCTCGGTGCGGGTCAGTCGACCGAGTTCGGTTTCCAGGGCAACGGCAGTGGGGCGGGGATGACCCCCACCTGCACCGCCAGCTGAGTATCACCGCCGCCGGCCCGACCCGGGCGTACCGGGTCGGGCCGGCGGTGCATCACCCCCACCCGCCGGCCGGCGCGACGCGCCCCGGCCGGACCATCGTCGGCCAGCCCCGGACCGGGCCAGTCCGGCCCGTCGTCCCGCACGCCGGGACGGCCCGTCGCCCGTCGCTGACCACCGAATGCGACAGAGGAACCGTCGATGAAATCCAGACTCGCACTGCTGGCCGCCGTGCTGGCCACGGCCCTGGCGACCGTCACGGCCGTGGTCACGGCCCCCAACCCGGCGTCGGCCGCGACGCTGACCCAGGTGACCAACTTCGGCACCAACCCGACCAACCTGCAGATGCACCTCTACGTGCCCGACCGGGTGGCGGCCCGGCCGGCGCTGCTGCTGGCCCTGCACTACTGCACCGGCAGCGGCCCGGCGGTGCACTCCACCTTCGGGCTGAGCACCCTCGCCGACCGCTACGGCTACATCGTCATCTACCCGTCGGTGACCCGCAGCAGCAAGTGCTGGGACGTCTCCTCCCCGCAGGCCCTGCGGCGCGACGGCGGCAGCGACCCGGTCGGCCTCAAGTCGATGATCGACTACGTGCGGGGCCGCTACCCGGTCGACGCCAGCCGGATCGGCGTCATCGGGTTCTCGTCCGGGGCCATGATGACCAACGTGATGGCCGGCCTCTACCCGGACGTGTTCCACGCCGGGGTCAGCTCCTCCGGCGTGCCGTTCGGCTGCTTCGCCACCACCAACGGCTCGGAGTGGAACAGCGACTGCTCCGGCGGCCGGATCGTCAAGACCCCGCAGCAGTGGGGTGACCTGGTGCGCAACGCCTACCCCGGCTACACCGGCAAGCGCCCCCGGATGCAGATCTGGCACGGCACCACGGACACCACGCTGAGCTACGTCAACTTCGGCGAGCAGGTCAAGCAGTGGACCAACGTGCTCGGCGTCTCGCAGACCCCCAGCTCCACCGACTACCCGCAGACCAGCGCCACCCGCACCCGGTACGGCGGCACCGGGGGCACGCCGCCGGTGGAGGCGATCAGCTTCCAGGGCTACGGCCACTCCATCCCGTTCGACGCCGCCCAGGCCGTCCGCTTCCTGGGCTTCGACAGCGCGAGCCCCACCACCCCGCCGCCGAACCCGACGACCACCCCGCCGAACCCGACGACGCCTCCGCCGAACCCGACGACTCCGCCTGCGGGTTCGGGGTGCTCGGCTTCGGTGTCGTTGAACTCGTGGACGGGTGGGTTCGTGGCCACGGTGAAGGTGACGGCGGGTTCGTCGGGTACGCGTGGTTGGACGGTGAGCATGACGTTGCCGGGTGGGGCGAGTGTGACCGGGACGTGGTCGGCGACGGCCAGTGGTAGCTCGGGGACGGTGCGGTTCACGAATGTGGACTACAACGGTTCGCTCGGTGCGGGTCAGTCGACCGAGTTCGGTTTCCAGGGCAACGGCAGTGGTGCGGGGATGACCCCGACCTGCACCGCCAGCTGAACGACGACGTCACCCCGGCTCCGGGCGGAACAGACCTCCCGCCCGGAGCCGGGTCCGCCGCCGACGGGCGAGCGCACCGGTCCGGCGGTACGGACCGCCGGGGACCGGCCCGGCCAGGCCGGAAGCACCCATGTAGCGACGGCACCGGTGGACCGCCGACGGCTCCGTCACCGGCGGTCCACCGCCCCCGGCTCGCGGCGTCGCCGTGGTCGACGCCGCACCCCATCACCAACCAGTGGACCGTCGCAGCGGGATGACGAGGGTTCATGGTGTCGAGTCGTTCCGAAGGAGAACCACTCATGTCAGGAATCACCCGGTTCCTTCGCCGTCCCAGCACACTGGCGTTACTGGTCGTCGGCAGCGTGCTGGCGGCCAGCGGTCTGGTCGGCGGGTCCGCCGAGCCCGCCCGCGCCGCCACCGCCATCACGGTCAACGGATCGTCCGGCGGCCGTACGTTCGACGGTGTGGGCGCGGTCAGCGGCGGCGGCGGCAACAGCCGGCTGCTGATCGACTACCCCGAGCCGCAGCGTGGTCAGATCCTGGACTACCTGTTCAAGCCCAACTACGGCGCCTCGCTCCAGATCCTCAAGGTGGAGATCGGCGGCGACACCAACTCCACCAGCGGGTCCGAGCCGAGCCACTCCCACTTCCGCGGTGACCTCGACTGCAACCGCGGCTACGAGTGGTGGATCATGGAGCAGGCCAAGCTCCGCAACCCGAACATCAAGCTCGTCGGGCTGGCCTGGGGCGCACCGGGCTGGATCGGCAACGGCACCTTCATGTCCCAGGACTCGATCGACTACCACCTGTCCTGGCTGGGCTGCGCCAAGCAGCACAACCTGACCCTCGACTACCTCACCGCCGCCCAGAACGAGCGGCTGTACGACGCCAACTGGACCATCAACCTGCGTACCGCGCTCAACAACAACGGGTACGGCGGCGTGAAGCTCATCTTCGGCGACGACTACCCGGGCAGCTGGAACCCGGCCAACGTGGCCGTCAACAACGCCAACCTGCGCAACGCCATCGACGTGATCGGCGGCCACTACCCGTGCGGCTACCTGGCCGCGCAGACCACCTGCACCGTGTCGGCCAACGCCACCAACACCGGTGAGACGCTGTGGAACAGCGAGGGCGGCTCCCAGGACTACAACGACGGCGCCAAGCCGCTGGCGCGCGGCATCAACCGGGGCTACCTCGACGGGAAGATGACCGCCTACATCAACTGGAACCTGATCGGCGCGACCACCACGAACATCCCCTGGGCCACCGTCGGGCTGATGCTGGCCAACCAGCCCTGGTCCGGCTGGTACGCGGTCGGCAAGAACGCCTGGACCCTCGCGCACACCAGCCAGTTCACCGCGCCGGGCTGGAAGTACCTCGACTCGTCCAGCGGCTACCTCGGCGGCAACCGCAACAACGGCAGCTACGTGTCGTTGAAGTCGACCAACAACTCCGACTACACCACGGTCATCGAGACCATGGACGCGACCGCCGCGCAGACGCTGAACCTCAACGTCACCGGCGGCCTGTCCACCGGCACGGTGCACGTCTGGTCGACCAACCTGAACTCCACCAACACCGCCGACCACTTCGTGCGCGGCGCCGACATCACCCCGTCCAACGGGGCCTACTCGCTGACCGTGCAGCCGGGGTACCTCTACACGGTCACCACGACCAGCGGTGGCGGCAAGGGCACCGCGACCAGCCCCGCGCAGGGGCAGCTGGGCCTGCCGTACAGCGACAACTTCGACAGCTACCCCGCCGGCAAGCTGGCGAAGTACCTCCAGGACAACCAGGGGGCGTTCGAGACCGCCGCGTGCGGCGGCGGCCGGTCCGGCATGTGCCTGCGGCAGTCCTCGCCGATGGCGCCGATCACCTGGAAGACCCTGGCCGACCCCAGCACCTACGGCGGCAACCTGAACTGGAACAACTACACCGTCTCGGCCGACGTGCTGCACGAGAAGTCGGGCTACGTCCAGTTGGAGGGCCGGGTCGGCAACCAGACCCTGGACCCGGTCAGCGCGCAGAACGCCTACTTCCTGCGGGTCACCGACGGCGGCGCCTGGTCGATCCTGCGCAACAACACCAGCAACCAGCTCACCACCCTGCGCAGCGGCACGGTCGCCGCGCTGGGCACCAACCGCTGGCACAGCCTGGCCCTGGGCTTCTCCGGCAGCACCATCACCGCGATCATCGACGGCGTCACCGTGGGCACCGCCACCGACTCGTCGTTCGGCGCGGGCCTGGTCGGTTTCGGCACCAGCCAGGGGCACACCGCCCAGTTCGACAACCTCAGCGTCGTCCCCGGCGTGGGCGGCGGCACGCAGACGGCGCTGCGCAACGTCAACGCCGGCCGGTGCCTCGACGTCCCGTCGCAGTCGCAGACCAACGGCACCCAGCTCGCGCTCTGGGACTGCAACGGCGGAGCCAACCAGTCGTGGGCGCAGACCGCCGGCAAGCAGCTCCAGGTGTACGGCACGAAGTGCCTGGACGCCGAGCGGTCCGGGACCACCTCGGGTACCCGGGTGCTCATCTGGGACTGCAACGGCGGCACCAACCAGCAGTGGAACGTCAACACCGACGGCACGGTCACCGGTGTGCAGTCCGGCCTGTGCCTGACGCCCACCGGGTCCGGCACCGCCAACGGCACGCTGATGGTCCTGTCGACCTGCACCGGCGGCAACAGCCAGAAGTGGACCCGGAGCTGACCGGGCACCACTGACACCGGCACACCCCCGGCGCGGCACCGTGCCGGGGGTGTCGCCGTGCCGGCGGCGTGGTCCCGACCGGCCCGGGGTGGTCGACGGGTGCCACCGGCCGACGGCATCCGGGCAGGCAGAGGCGCAGGGCCGGGGAGCGAACCCGGCCCTGCGCCTTCCCTCACCGGCGGAAAGGTCCCCGCCGCGTCACACCGGCGTCCGCCGCCACTGCTGGTTGGCGCCGGTGCCGCAGGTCCACTGCACGACCTGCACCCCGTCGGTCAGCCCGGCGTTGAGCACGTCGAGACACTTGTTGCTGTGCCGGGCGACGAGCTGCACCCAGCCGTCGCCGACGTCCTGGACCCGCCACTGCTGGTTGGTGCCCCCGTTGCAGGCCCACTGCACCACCCGGGCGCCGTCCGCGGTGGTGCCGGCGCCGCCGTAGACGTCGAGGCACCTGCCGCTGTTGACGCTCACCACCGTGGACCAGCCACCGCCGACGTCCTGGAACCGCCACCGCTGGTTGGCCTGCCCGTTCGCGGCCCACTGCACGACGTTCGCGCCGTCGGTGGTGGCGGCGTTGCTGACGTCGAGCAGCTTCGCGCTGTGCCGGGCGGTCAGCGTGGCGGTGGTCGGGGTCGGGGTGGTGGTCTGCGGCGTCAGCCGGTAGAGCCCGGCACCGTGGGCGGGCAGCGAGCGGCTGAACGTCCCGGTCGAGGTGCCCAGGGCCGCGCCGGACCACAGATCGGTCGCGGTGGCCGAGCCGATGCCCAGGTCGGCGAGGTTCACCGACACGGTGGCCGCCGCGCCCTCCCGGTTGAACAGCGCGACGTACCGGTCCGCGCTGTCCGGCACGTCGGCGACCCACACCTGCCGGGTGCCGCCGGTGAGCTGCCGGTTGTTGGCGCTGCGCTGGTCGACCGCCAGCACCGCGCTGTTGGTCATCAACGCCAGCTCCGCCGGCCGGTTCTCCACCAGGTTGCCGCCCCACATCAGCGGCGCCCGGTTGATCACCCACAGTGACATGAGGGTGCGCTGCTCGTCCGCGCTGAGGTTCGAGTAGCGCGGTGAGCCGACCGGGCCGTACTTCGACAGCCGGCCGATCGGGATCATGTCCGGATCGGGCCACGCGCCTGCCCTGCGGTACGGCGTCCAGTTGCGCAGCTGGTCGAACAGGGCGTCCACGGACGACCAGTTGTCCCACAGGTCGTTGACGATCCGCCACATGTGCGCGTTGCTCTGCACGTGCGGCCCGGCGGACAGCGGCGTCGCCCCCGGCGACAGGCTCAGCACCATCGGCCGGCCGCTGCGCTGGATCGCCGTCCGGTAGCCCTCGACCTCCGCCTGCCGGTACGTCGGCGCGGCGATGTCGTCGATCTTCACGAAGTCGACGCCCCACCCGGCCAGCAACTGGAACACCGAGTCGAGGTACGCCTGCGCGCAGGGGTTGGACATGTCCAGCCCCCACATCAGGTTGAGCCAGGCCGCGCTGTTTCCGGCGTCGATCTGGTCGGCCCGGCAGGAGGTGCCGAGGATCGGCACGTTGTCCGCGACCGCCTGCCGGGGGATGCCCCGCATCAGGTGTACGCCGAACTTCAGCCCCTGCGCGTGTACGTGGTCGGCCAGCGGCTTGAACCCGTTGCCGCCGGCCGCCGACGGGAACCGGGTGGTGTCGGGCAGCAGCCGCCCGTTGGCGTCCATCCGGAGCCGGGGTTGCAGGTTGGCGTCCTGGTTGGGGCTGCCGTTGTGCTGCCCGGGGAAGTACCAGGCCCAGTCGACGACGATGTACTGCCAGCCGTACTGGCGCAGGTTCGCGCCCATGTAGTCGGCGTTGGCCCGCACGTCGGCCTCGGTGACGCTCCAGTTGAACGAGTCGTAGCTGTTCCACCCCATCGGCGGGGTGTCGGCGACGCCGTTGTCCCACGCCTGCGCCGGCTGGGGCCCGGTGGCGCCGACCAGGCCCGTCACGAGCAGGAGGGCGGTGGCGAGCAGGACGGCCACCCGTCGGGTCGCCGGAGGGATGACACGGTGCTGCATCGGACCTCCTCGGCCATGGGTCAGCGGTAGCCGGCGGCGGTGATGTTCGCCTGCACCGCGTTCTCGGTGGCGTCCGACGGGTAGCCGGCGACCATCGCCCCCTCGTAGAACGTGCCGACGCTCTGGTTGGTGTTGTCGATGCAGCAGTCCCCGCCGCTGCCCAGGATGATCGCCCCCTGCTTCTTCATCGGGCTGTACCCGCGCGGCAGCGCCCCGTCGTAGAGGGTGTAGAGGCTGCCGGACTGGGCGTTGCTGCCCTTGATGGCGAAGCGGGAGGTGCCGTTGTTCTTCAGGGTGGCGGTGACGAACTTGCTGGTGAACGCCCGCTGGTTGGCGTTCCACGAGCTGCTGCCGCCGGGGTAGAGGCCGTACTCCAGGTCGGCCTGCACCCACGGGCCGGAGCCGGAGCAGCCGCCGAACCAGCAGCTGGTGCCGAAGTAGATGGCGTCCATCGCGCCGGCACCGTCGGCGCGGCGG
Organism: Micromonospora sp. S-DT3-3-22; assembly: GCF_015354745.1. Lineage (NCBI taxonomy): Bacteria > Bacillati > Actinomycetota > Actinomycetes > Micromonosporales > Micromonosporaceae > Micromonospora > Micromonospora sp. S-DT3-3-22. Next base: position 71,834 of record NZ_JACGMO010000016.1, on the reverse strand, counting down.
GTGGTCTCGCTGTTGCCGTAGTCGAAGCAGCAGCCGCTGTTGACGTGGGTGCCGCTGGTGACCATGTACATGCCCTCGGGGGCCGCACCGGTCGGCACCCCGGTCAGGTGACCGTCGCGCCAGTAGCTGCTCTTGCCGGGGATGTAGAGCGAGTAGACCTTGTCGCCGCCGACCGTCACCGACTCCTTGTTCGCGACCGCCGGCTGGACGGCGCCACCGACACCGCCGGAACCCTGGTAACCGAGGTTGTTGCCGCGTCCGGACTGGTCGAAGATGATCGTGATGACGCAGGTGGTGTTCGCACAGAAGCTGTCCTGGCTGGCGGCGTTGGCCCGCCCGCCCGGCGACAGCACCCCGATGTTGCGGGTGGTGTTGTCCGAGGACCGGCGCACCTGGTAGAGCGAGCCGTTGTAGGCGGCGTAGAGCGCCCGGGTGGTGCTGTGCGCCGCGATGCAGGCGGTACCGCCGGCGGCGTAGATGTCACACGGCTGGCTGGTGCCGGGCGGCGGCGTGGTCGGCGGCGGGGTGGTGGGCGGCGGCGTGGTCGGCGGGGGCGTGGTCGCCGGTGGCCCGGTGGTCGGGTTCACCCCGCCGGTGCAGGTGGTGCCGTTGAGGCTGAACGATGTGGGCGCGGGGTTGCTGCCGGTCCACGCGCCGTTGAAGCCGAAGCTGGCGGTGCCGTTGGTGGGGATCGCGCCGTTGTAGCTGGCGTTGGTGACGGTGACCTGGGCGCCGGCCTGGGTGTAGCTGCCGTTCCAGAGCTGGGTGACGGTCTGCCCGGCGGTGTAGTTCCAGGTCAGCCGCCACCCGTCCACCGCGTCGCCGAGGTTGGTGATGGTGACGTTGGCGCCGAAGCCGCCCTGCCAGGACGAGCTGACGGTGTAGTTCACCTGGCAGCCGGCGGCGGCGGCCGAGGCCGAGGTCTGGGTGGCGGCGGCGGGGACGAGCAGGAGGGCGGTGACGGCGGCGACCAGCGCCGGCCGTCGGCGGAGGAATCGGTTTTCTCGCACGGGATCTCCTGTGGTGGACGGATGGTGCGGTGCGCCCGGGGGCCGGGTCACCCCCCGACGCCGCGCGGGGACGACGACGGGAGGTGGACCCGGCCGTGGTGGGTCAGGCGGTCACGCAGGTCGCGCCGTTGAGGGTGAACGTCGCGGGCGCGGCGGCGTTGCCGGTGTGGGTGGCCTGGAAGCCGATCGTCGTCGACGCCCCCGGGGCCAGCGTGCCGTTGTAGCTGACGTTCGTGGCGGTGACCTGGCCGCTGCTCGGCGCGTAGCTGGCGTTCCAGCCGCCGGTGATGACCTGCCCGGCGGGCAGGGCGAACCCCAGGGACCAGCCGTTGAGCGTCGTGCTCGCGGTGTTGACGATGGTGATGCTCGCGGTCAGCCCGTTGTTCCACGCGCTGATCGTGTCGGTGACCCGGCAGGCCCCCGACTGCGGCGACGACGTCGGCGTGGGCGTCGGGGGCGAGGTCGGGGTGACCGTCGGCGTCGGGGTCGGCGTGGGCGTCGGGGTGGCCGTCGGCGTGGGGGTCGGCGTCCCGGTCGGGGTGGGGGAGGGCGTCGGGGCGCTGCCGTCCAGACCGAGGAAGGTGATGGCGTACCCGAGCTGGCCGGGCATCGGCAACTGGTGCCCCACCCCGGCGATGCTGATCCCCTCGACCGGGGACTGCGGGCCCGTCCCGCCGTACCGGGTGCGGGTCCAGGACGACTGGGGGCGGTCGGTGACGGCGGGCGTGGTGCTCAACCCGTGCAGGTTGGTCCACTGCTTGATCTCTTCACCGAAGTTGGGGTACGCGAGGGTGGTGTCCGTCGCGCCGTGCCACAGCTGCATCCGGGGATAGCGACCGGAGTATCCGGGATACATGGCGCGGGCCTGGTCGCCCCACTGCTGCGCCGTCTTGATCACGTTGCCGCCGGAGCACCTGCTGTTCCACAGTGAGCCGTCGGTGGTGGCGAAGCAGCCTGCCGGCACCCCGGAGAAGGCCGACGCGGCGGAGAAGACGTCGGGGTACTGCGCCGCGAGCACGTTGGTCATCATCGCGCCGGAGGAGAAGCCGGAGACCACGATCCGCGCCGGGTCGACCGGGTAGCGCTGCCGGGCGTACGCGACCATGGACATGATCCCGGTCGAGTCGCCGCCGCCGTTGCGCGTGAGCGCGGCGGGGGTGGAGACGTCGAAGCAGTTCCCGCTGCGGGTGGCCTCGGGCACCACGATGAGGTAGCCGTAGCGGTCGGCGGCGGTCACGTAGTCGTGCCCGTTGCCGTTGAAGATGCCGCTGGCCGAGCCGCCGCAGTAGTGCACCAGGAGCAGCAGCGCCGGGCGGGGCGCCAGGGTGCTCGGGGCGTACAGGTACATGTTGAGGTTGGTGGGGTTGTTGCCGAATCCCGTCACTCTGGTCAGGGTCGCCGCGGTCGCGGGCTGCGCCGTCACCAGGACGGTGGCTGCCGCGATACCGAGGACGACGGCTGCCAGCGCGGCGCGCAGACTGCCCTTCATCGGTGGCCTTTCTTCCAGGGTGGGAGCGCCGCGCCGGGGGTGTGGTGCGGGCGTCACGCCGGCGTCGGCCGGGCCCGGGATCGAAAGGAAGGTCACCGGGCGGTCCGAGGTCGTTCCCGAGAATTGACGATTGTCGTTACGTTAACGTTAACACTGACTGCTGTCCATAGCTGGCGATCGCGGCACGGAGTTGACCCCACCGGGCCGGGCCGGCGCGGTCGGGGGCCGGAGGCGGCGGCGAGCCCCGGGGCGGTGACGACGACGGCGTCGCCGCCCGGTCACCGGGGCGGGGCGACGCTGTCCCGGGTGATCAGGGTGGGGGAGACGGTCCGCCGCAGGGTGTGGTCGACCCCCGCGTCGATCTGCGCGAGCAGCAGGTCGAGGCTGGCCTCCGCCACGGTGTCGAAGTCCGGCCGGACGGTGGTCAACGGCGGGATGAAGAACGCGGCGTCCGGCACGTCGTCGAAGCCGACCACGCTGACCTCCTCCGGCACCCGCCGACCGTGCTCGTGCAGCGCGTGCAGCACGCCCAACGCGAGGTCGTCGTTGGCCGTGAAGATCGCGGTCACCTCCGGGGTCCGGGCGAGCATCTGCCCGCAGCGGTACCCCGATGCGGCGGACCAGTCGGCCTGGAGCACCGGCGGGATCTCCGCACCCGCCGCCTGCAACGTCTCCCGCCATCCCGCGATCCGCCCGGCGCTGTCGAACCAGTCCGCCGGGCCCGACACGTGCCAGACCGTGCGGTGGCCCGCATCCAGCAGGTGCCGGGTGGCCAGCCGGCCCCCCTCCACCTGGTCGATGGTGACCAGCGGTACCGGTCGCCGGGGGTCACCGTCCACGGTGACCAGCGGAATGTCGGTGGGCAGGCACTCCAGCGCCTCACCGGCCGACTCCACCGGCGCGATCACCACGATCCCGGCGACCCGGTGGGCGAGGTGCCGCTCGACGACGGCGGTGATGGAGGTGCGGTCCAGGTTGCGCACGCTGCCCACGCTGACCGCGAAGCCCGCTTCGGCCGCGGCGAGTTCGAAGGCGGACAGCAGGGAGGCCGGGCCGTAGAGGGTGGTGTTGAGTGCCACCACACCGAGCACCTGGGACCGCCCGGTGACCAGGGTGCGGGCCGCCCGGTTCGGCCGGTAGCCGAGTTCGGTGATCGCGGCCTGGACCCGCAGGCGGGTCTGTTCCCGCACGTGCGGATGGCCGTTGAGGACCCGCGACACGGTCTGGTGGGACACTCCGGCGAGGCGGGCCACGTCTCTCATCGCTGGAGCGCGCACAGTCATCCCACACCTCTCGGTCCGCCCCGCAGCCCGTTGCCGGCGAAGCGGCCCGGCCCGGCGTCCGGGCAGGGACGACAGACACGAGGCATGGGCGCACACGCCGTGGACAACGCTGGATCAGCGAGAGTCTACGCGGCGTGTCGCCCCGGGTGGGTCGGTGACGCGGCCGAGTATCGTCCGCGTGCCGTGATATTCGTCATCACGGATCGCGGGCGGTGGGCGAACTGGCGGTGACGGGTGGCCTGGTCCCTCCCTGGGTCCTCGCTGGTGCCCGGCCCGCGTCGTGCCGGGCCGGCCGACCTGTGGTGCAGCGTGTCCTCGACCGGCGTGCCGGGGGCGCGTCGACGGTGCGCCATCGGTAGGGGCCCGCGCCACGACGACCTGCCGCATCGATCGAGTCGGATGCTACTCGAAACCGTTCGGTAACGACAAGGACAGGTTTCTGCGATCCACCGCCGACCACCGCGCCTCCCGGCCGGGTCAGTGGTCGGGGGCGACGGCGGTGCTGTCCCGGACCACCAGCGTGGTCGCCAGCTCCACCCGGTTCTGGGCGAGGCGCTCGTTGGCGGCCAGGGTCAGCACCATCCGGGCCGCGGCGGCACCCATCTCGGTCAGCGGCTGCCGCACCGAGGTCATCGGCGGCCCGCAGAACATGGTGTACGGGATGTCGTCGAAGCCCACCACGCTGAGGTCCCGGGGAATACGGCGGCCGGCCAGCCGGGCCGCCTCGTAGACCCCCAGCGCCTGGAGGTCGTTGCCGCACACGATCGCCGTCGGCGCCGGGTCCTGCCGGAGCAGTTCCTGGCCGTGGTTGAGGCCGTCCTCGAAGGAGAACCAGTGGCCGTGGCGCAGCCAGCGCGCGGGCAGCCCGACCCCGGCCGCCTCCAGGGCCGCCCGCGCGCCGTCCAGCCGGGCCTTGGCGCAGAGCCGTTCGGTCGGTCCGGAGATCACCCCGATCCGGCGGTGGCCGAGGTCGAGCAGGTGTCGGGCGGCCTCGAAGCCACCGCTCCAGTTGGTCGAGGTCACCGACGGGACGGCGTGCAGCGGCGGCTCGCCGGTGGGATCGAGGACCACCAGTGGGATCCCGCTCGCCGCCAGCAGGGCGTGTTGTTCGGAGGTGAAGCCGAGGTGGACCGCGATCACCCCGGTCGGGCGGCGGGCCAGCAGGTCGCGGGCCCAGAACCGGCCCTCCGAGACCTGCCGGCGGGCGTCGGTGAAGCCGACGGCGAACCGGTGCGCCCCGGCGACCTGCTGCACCCCCTGCATGATCATCACCGCCAGGTTGCTCTGCATGCCGTAGAAGACCACCTCCACGCTGGCGTGCGGGGTGCCCAGTTCCGGCCGGCGGTAGCCGTGCTTGCGCAGCAGCGCCTCCACCCGGGAGCGGGTCTCCGCCGCGACCCCCGAGCGGCCGTTGAGGACCTTCGACACGGTGGGCGCGGACACGTCCGCCAGCTGGGCGATGGTGGTCAGCGTGGGCTCGCCCCGCCGACGGCTGCGCCGCTGCGGCCCCGTCGCCCGTTCCGTCGGCGTGCCGGCCGCCGGGGCGGGCGCGGGCGCGTCGGTGGTGGGGGCGACCGGGTCACCGGCCGGGGTGCGCGGGGCCGGTGGACGCCCGTGCTGCCGGCGTACCGTGTCGAGCAGGCGACTGCGGACGGATTCGGCGTCGCGCGCGGCGACCGGGCCGGCGGGCACCGTCTCGGTCAGGTAGCGCCGTCGTTTCGACACCGGGTCGATGCCGGCGTACACCCGCACCCGCAGTGAGCCGCTGGGTAGCTCCTCGATCTCACCACGGGCCCGTCGACCGGGCCTGGAGCCAACTGACATGGAGCTATCGTATTCGATGTCGGCGGGGCAGATGGCTCCATGATGGCTCCATGAGCGCGGGCGCTCCCGCCTCCACCGGCCCCGGGTGGCCCGGGTGCCCCGTCCGGCGCGGTCGATCCGTCCGGCCGTCGGCTCCGGGCCCCGGCCGGCGACCGGCCGGACATTGATCGATGTATGGAAGCAGTTGAATACCCCGAAACGCTTCCGTAACATGAGGGGCCATTGTTAGCGCTCACACCGAGTGGCCGGAACGGACGGATCCCACCGTCCGGCGGAGGCCCCGGCCGGGCGGCGCCACTGATTGGAGACCTCGTGAAGCGATTCGTGCGAGCCCGGCACTGGGGGCGGGCGGCGGTGGCCGGCCTGCTCCTGGCCGGCGTTCTGGTGGGGATGCGGGCACCGGTGGCGCAGGCGTTGGAGAACGGGGTGGCCCGCACCCCGCCGATGGGGTGGAACAGCTGGAACTCCTTCGGCTGCAACATCAACGAGGCCCTGATCCGCCAGACGGCCGACGCGCTGGTCAGCAGCGGGATGCGGGATGCCGGCTACCAGTACGTCGTGGTCGACGACTGCTGGTTCAACCCGAACCGGGACTCCGCCGGCAACCTCCAGGGTGACCCGACCCGGTTCCCCAGCGGCATGAGGGCGCTCGGCGACTACATCCACGCCCGGGGGCTGAAGTTCGGCATCTACCAGGTACCGGTCGACAAGACCTGTGCCCAGTACTTCAACTCCTACCCGGGCGCGACGGGCAGCCAGGGCCACGAGGCGCAGGACGCCCGGCAGTTCGCCGCCTGGGGCGTCGACTACCTCAAGTACGACTGGTGCTCGCCGAACGGGTCCATCGACCAGCAGGTCGCCACGTTCGCCAAGATGCGCGACGCCCTGGCGGCCACCGGCCGGCCGATCGTCTACAGCATCAACCCCAACAGCATCCACGCCAAGACCGGCCCGCAGCGCAACTGGGGCGACGTGGCGAACATGTGGCGGACCACCGAGGACATCACCAACACCTGGAACAGCGGGCAGACCAACGGCTACCCGATGGGCATCCAGAACATCATCGACGTCAACGTGCCGTTGGCCCCGTACGCAAAGCCCGGCGCCTTCACCGACCCCGACATGATGGAGGTCGGCCGGGGCGGCATGACCGACACCGAGATGCGCAGCCACTTCGCGATGTGGGCGATCATGGCTTCCCCGTTGATCGCCGGCAACGACGTCCGGTCGATGAACGCGGCCACCCAGACCATTCTCAAGAACGCGAACCTGATCGCCATCAACCAGGATGCCCTGGCGTTGCAGGGCGCCCAGGTCTCGTTCGACGGCACCCGCCGGGTGTTGGCCAAGCGGCTGGCCAACGGGGACGTCGCCGTCGCCCTGTTCAACCAGGGCGGCTCGACGACGACGATCTCCACCACCGCCGCCGCCATCGGCAAGTCCGGTTCCTCCTTCACCCTGGTCGACGCCTGGACCAACGCCAGCACCACCAGCACCGGCACCATCTCGGCCAGCGTGCCGTCGCACGGCACGGTGGTCTACCGGGTCAGCGGCGGTGGCACGGCCCCGCCGACGACGCCGCCGCCGTCCACGGCGAACGCGCTGTCCAGCGTCTCCTCGGGCCGCTGCCTGGACGTGCCGCAGAGCAACACCGCCAACGGCACCCAGCCGGTGATCTGGGACTGCAACGGGGCGGCCAACCAGCGCTGGACGGCCAACGGCCAGACCCTCCAGGCCCTCGGCAAGTGCCTGGACGCGCCGCTCAACGCCACCGCCGGCACCAAGGCCCAGATCTGGGACTGCAACGGCGGCACCAACCAGCAGTGGACGTTCAACGCCAACGGCACGATCAGCAACGTGCAGTCCGGCCTCTGCCTCGACGTGAACAACAACGGCACCGCCAACGGCACCACCGTGCTCCTGTGGACCTGCACCGGGGCGACCAACCAGCGGTGGAACCGGATCTGACCGTGACGTCGTCGCCCACCCGGTGGCCGGGTGGGCGACGACGGGTGGTTGCCGGACCCGGACGGTGTGGTGCGGACACCGTCCGGGTCCGGTCGTCCGACGTCCGCCGTCGACGTGGCGGTGGACGTCGCCCCGCCCGGACGACCGGGCGGTGGTCGGGACCTCAGCCGGTCGTGGTGGCGGCGGGTGTGCCGACCGGGGTCAGCCCGGTGGCGGCCCGGTAGCGGACCGGGATCGGGTCGGTCAGCGCGCCGACGAACTCCCCGTCGACGTGGTCGAGGAACCCGATCAGGGACCAGTCGCCGGCGGGGCCGGCGACCAGCCGGGGCGCGTAGAGGTGCGGGTGCGGGAACGGGCGGGCCGCGGCGATGTCCCACGGGCCGCGTACGTCGTGCCCCTCGACCGCCCAGATCCGGTGGCCGTCGCGGCGGGTGCCGGCGGCGTCGGTGGAGAACAGCAGCAGCGGTTGCCCGTCCACAACGGCGACCTGCGGCACCTCCAGGTGCCCGAACCCGGCGGGCACCGACAGCGGCGGCTGCACGGTCCAGTGCACCAGGTCCGGTGAGGTGGCGTGCCCGACGACGCCCCGGGCCTCGGTCGGGCCGGTGTTCACCCGGGCGGTGACGAGCATGTGCCATCCGTCGCCGTCCGGGTCGGGGAACACCCACGGGTCACGCCAGGCCTGCTCGTACCAGAGGGTCCGGTCGAGCAGTTCGTACCAGGTGGGGTCGGCCTCGACCAGCGGCCCGGTGCCGTGCCGGTGCCAGGTGGTCAGGTCGTCGGAGACGGCCAGGCCGATCCGCTGCACCAGCCCGTCCTCGGCCCGGCCGACCCCGGTGTAGAACAGGTACCACCGCCCGTCCGGGCCGCGCACCGTGCATCCCGTCCAGGTCGCGAGGTCGTCCCAACTCGGCGCGTCGGCCGGCACGATCGCGTCGGCGACGAGCTGCCAGGTGCGCAGGTCGGTGGAGACGGCGTGGCCGATCGTGGCGCGGCGGTGCCGGCGGTGCGGGTCGTGCAGGGCGCGGGAGGCGCGCAGGAAGAACGCGTGCCACCGGTCGGTGTCGTCCCGGGCGTACCAGCTGTCCCACACCCAGTGGTCGGGTAGACGTAGCATGCCGGGGAAGCTAGCACTAAATCGTTTTAGCGACCAGGTCGGCCTCCTGTGCGACCGGCGTGGGCGTGGTCGGCGGGCGGCGGGGGAGGGCTATCCGGCCGGGGCGGCCAGGGAGCGGCGGCGGCGCAGCGGCATGGGGACGAGCGACGGCGTGGCCCCGCCGCCGTCGAGCAGGATCTCGACCGCCCGCCGACCCATCTGCTCGTGCGGCAGCGCGGTGGTGGACAGGCCGGGGCGCAGCCAGGCGGCGATCGGGTCGTCGTCGAACGAGACCACCGAGATGTCGTCCGGGACGGTCAGCCCCGCCTCGGCGAGCGCCTGGTAGGCGCCGAACGCCAGCCGGTCGTTCATGCAGATGATCGCGGTGGGCCGGGTCGGCCGGCCCAGCAGCGTCCGCATGGCGGCGTAGCCGTGTTCGGGCAGCCACTCGGCGCAGAAGCACTCGGTCAGCAGGTCGAGCCCGGCGTCCTCCAGCGCCCGGTGGACGCCGCGCAGCCGGGCCCGGGCGGCGAGGGAGACCTCGGCGTCGTCCTCCTTGAGCCGGTTGCGGCCGATCAGCGCGATCCGGTCCCGGTGGCCGTGGTCGAGCAGGGCGGTGGTGACCGTACGGCCGGCCCGCTCGTCGTCGGGGAGCACGCAGGGCAGGTCGTCGGGGCTGGTGGCGTTGAGCAGCACCACCGGGCCGCCGAGGATGGCCGGGGGCACGGTCAGCCGGCGGGTGGCCATCGCGGCGTAGATCACGCCGTCGACCTGCCGGTCGAGCATCGCCTCGATGGCGTACTGCTCGAAGGTGGCGTCGCCCTGCGTCTCGGTGATGAGCAGCACGTGGTCCCGCTCCCGGGCCGCGTCGAGCGCGCCCCGGATGAGGCCGCCGGCGAACCGGGTGGTGGCGACGATGTCGGAGACGAACGCGATGGTGGCGGTCTTGCGGGTACGCAGGCTGCGGGCCGCCAGGTTGGGCCGGTAGCCGAGTTCCTCGGCGGCGGCGAAGACGCGCTGGTGCGCCTCGGCCGACAGCCGGGTGCCCTCCCGGCCGTTGAGGACCATCGACGCGGCGGTCTTGGACAGCCCGGCCCGCCGAGCGACGTCGGCCAGGGTTGCTCTGTTGCGGCCCATCAGTCCTCCGAATCGCCGGCGGCGTCGCGGCCGCCGCTCCCGCCCATCATGATGCGTCGCCCGGCCCCGCCCGGTGCCGGCGGTCACCCCGGGCGTGTGTCGGTCACCACCCGCTACGGCCGCCGGAGCGGGTGGCCGAGCGTGAACCGGATGTTTCCGGACCGTTGCCTTTTGGTCCTTGACAGCTCAGGTTGCCGCGCGCATGCTCTGCTAAATCAGTTTAGCGGCTACTTTTGGCAGGTCGGGTGGCACCCTCGGTGACCCTCGGCATGGTCATCGGTAACGACATCGCGTGCTGCGGCGGCACGCCGACGGCGACGTACTGTTGCGGCTGGTCACCCACCGTGACGGTCTGCCGGCTCGGCCCGTACCGCGGCCGGGGCACGCACGGAAGAGTCAAGGAGTCCTCAATTGGCTACACCACTGGCAAGGTTCTCCCGCCGGACGGCGCTCCTGGCCCCAGTGCTGGCGTTGGGGCTGGCCGCCACGGCGTGCAGCGCCCCCGGGGCCGACGACGCGCCCAGCACCGGCGGCGACGCCACCGTCAGCACCGAGCTGGGCAACGACCCGATCACCCTGGAGATGTACGCCGAGACCGGCTTCCCGCTGGCCAAGGCGTTGGCCGACGAGTTCACCAAGCAGCACCCGAACGTCAAGTTCAACATCCGCGAGGACCAGTTCACGGTCATCGTGGAGAACGCGCCCCGGGTGATGGCCTCGGACAACTCGCCGGACATCATCCGGCTCCCCACCATGGTCGACCTGGTCAAGGACGACCTGCTCAAGAACCTCGACCCGTACTTCACCGCGTACGGCTGGGACAAGTTCCCCGCCTCCCAGCTGGTGCAGCTGCGGGTCGGCGACGGCGGCACCACCCGGGGCACCGGGTCGCTGTGGGGGATGGGCCTCGGTTACAGCGTCACCGGGGTGTTCTACAACAAGAAGCTGGCCGAGCAGGTCGGCATGACCCAGCCGCCGGCCACCATCGCCGAGTTCGAGGAGCTGCTGGCCAAGGCCAAGACCGCCGGGGTCCAGCCGATCATGCAGTTCAACAAGAACACCGCGGGCATCAACTTCCCGCACCAGGCGTTGCAGAACCAGTTCGGTGACCCGGCCCAGGTGGCCGACTGGATCTTCCAGAAGCCGGGCGCGACGTTCGACACCCCGGCCGCGCTGAAGGCCACCCAGACCATCCAGAAGTGGGCCCAGGCCGGCTACTTCCCGAAGGACGCCAACGCCCTGGACTACGCGAGCATGGTGGGCGAGTTCCAGAAGAACAACGGCCTGTTCATGTTCAACGGCGACTGGGAGTCGGCCAACCTCGACAAGTCGATGCCCGGCAACGTGGGCTTCTTCCTGTTCCCGACCGAGTCGGCCGGCGGCAAGCACGTGGCGATGTCCGCCCCGAACACCTTCGGCATCGGCGCCAAGGCCAAGAACCCGGACGCCGCCGCGTTCTTCCTGAACTGGGCGCACACCAACCCCACCGCCCGGGAGATCACGGTCAAGCTCGGTGGGTCCAGCCCCGGCGGCCCGAGTGACCTGGCCGTGCCGGCCGCCGCGCCGAACACCGTGCTGGCCGAGACGCTCAAGGCGTCGCAGCAGCTCGGCGAGGAGAACGGCGCGGTGGACTTCACCGCCAACGCCACCGGTGGCATCTTCGCCGCCGCGATCACCCCGGAGATGCAGAAGCTGATCGCCGGTCAGCAGACCCCCGAGGGGTACGTGAAGGCCGTCCAGGCCGAGTACGCGAAGGAACTGTCCCGATGACGTCTGCCCTCGGCAGCGTACCGACCGGGCACGGTGGGGCGGCGCCCTCGCCGGACCGTCCCACCCGCCCGTCGCCCGCGCGGGCCCACCGGAGGCGGTGGGCCCGCGCGGGCGGGACGGGCTGGCTGTTCGTCCTGCCCGCCGTGCTGATGTACGCGGTGTTCGTGCTGCGCCCGCTCGCGTTGACCATCCAGTACTCGTTCTACAACTGGAACGGCATCGGGGTGGCCCGCTGGGCGGGACTGGACAACTACCTCACCGTGTTCACCGACAGCGACCTGTTGAAGATCATCGGCAACGCGCTCGTCCTGATCGTCTTCTTCAGCTTCGTCCCGGTCGCGCTCGGCCTGCTGGTGGCCAGCCTGGTCCGCCGGATCACCACCGGCGTGTTCGGCACCGTCGTCCGGACGGTGCTGTTCCTGCCCCAGGTCATCCCGCTGGTCGCGGCGGGCATCGCGTGGAGCTGGCTGCTGTCGACGAACGGGCTGGTCAACCAGGTCCTGCGCGCGGTCGGCCTGGGCGGGGTGGCCCGCGCCTGGCTCGGCGACTTCGACACCGCGCTGCCCGCCGTCGGCGTGATCGGCGCCTGGGTCCTGCTCGGCCTCTGCACGATCCTGCTGGTCACCGGCATGAGCAAGATCGACCCCGCGCTGTACGAGGCGGCCCGCCTCGACGGTGCCGGCCCGGTCCGCGAGTTCTTCGCCGTCACCCTGCCCAGCCTGCGCCAGGAGATCGGCGTCTGCCTCACGGTGACCATCATCGCGGCCCTGGCCAGCTTCGACATCGTCTACATCTCGACCAGCGGCGGCCCCGGCCTGCAGACCACCGTGCCCGGCCTGGAGATCTACCGGCTGGCCTTCTCGCAGCGCCAGGTCGGCCTCGCCTCGGCGCTGGCCGTCGTGCTGATGCTGCTGGTGGTGCTCTGCGTGCTGCCGATCCAGCGACTGACCCGGGGGGACAAGTCATGAACCTGAGCCGGCGCGAGAACCTGACCGGCCGGGTCTTCCTGCTCGTCCTGGTCGTGGTCACCCTGCTGCCGTTCGTCAGCATGCTCTCTGCGGCGTTGCAGCCCCGGGGCACCGTGCCCAGCGGCCTGGCCTGGCCGTCGGACCCGCAGTGGGGCAACTTCGCCGACGCCTTCACGGTGGCGAACATGGGCGCGCTGCTGCGCTCCAGCCTGCTCATCGTGGCCGGGGTGGTGCCGGTCTCGGTGCTGATCGCCACCATGGCCGGCTTCGGGCTGGGTCAGCTCCGGGTCCCCGGCGGCCGGATCGTGTTCGCCCTGCTGCTGCTCGGCCTGACCCTGCCGTTCGAGGCGGTGGTCACCCCGCTGTACTACCAGATGCAGGATCTCGGCCTGCTCAACACCCGCTGGGCGATCATCCTGCCGTTGATCGGGCTCTACATGCCGTTCGCGGTGTTCTGGATGCGGGCCCACTTCAGCAACGTGCCGGTCGAGCTGTCCGAGGCGGCCCGGGTCGACGGCAGCAGCACCTGGCAGCTGTTCTGGCGGGTCCAGGTGCCGCTCGCCCGCCCGGCCATCGCGTCGCTGACGATCCTGATGTTCCTCTGGACGTGGAACCAGTTCCTGCTGGCCATCGTCCTGGTCGACGATCCGGCCAAGCGGACGATGGCGGGCGCGCTCGGGGCGTTCCAGGGCCAGTGGGGCACCGACCTGGTGCTGCTGTGCGCCGGGTCGCTGCTGATCCTCACCCCGACCCTGATCGTCTTCCTGATCTTCCAGCGTCAGTTCATCAAGGCCCTGATCCAGGGCTCTCTGAAGGGATAGCAGTGGCCACGCAGCCGCAGATCCACGGCGACGCCGACGAACGGTACGGGCGGGTGGCCGACGTCTTCCGCGCCAACTTCACCGACCGGGGGGAGGTCGGCGCGGCGGTCACCGTCTACGTCGGCGGTCGCCGCGTCGTCGACCTGTACGGCGGGACGGCCGACCCGCGCACCGGCCGGCCCTGGACGGCGGACACCCCGGTCGTCGTCTACTCCTGCACCAAGGGCATCCTGGCGATCTGCGCCTACCTGCTGGTGCAGCAGGGCCGACTCGACCTGGACGCGCCGGTCACCCGCTACTGGCCGGAGTTCGGCCGGCACGGCAAGGCCGACATCCCGGTGCGCTGGCTGCTCACCCACCAGTCCGGCCTGCCCGCGCTCGACCGTCCGCTGACCCTCGACGAGGTGCTCGCCTGGGACCCGGTGATCAAGGCGATCGAGGCCCAGACCCCGCTGTGGGAGCCGGGCACCGCGCACAGTTACCATCCGATGACCTACGGCTGGCTGATCGGCGAGGTGATCCACCGGATCACCGGTCAGCTGCCCGGCGTGTTCTTCCGGGACGCCCTGGCGACGCCGCTGGGCCTGCGTACCTGGCTCGGGCTGCCGGCCGTCGAACGCGACTCGGTCGCCTGGAACATCGCCCCGCCACCCGACCCGGAACCGTTCGTCGACCCGGTGGCCGACCGGGGGATCACCATGGGTGGCGCGTTCGCGTTCCCTGCCGACGACGCCGGCCTGGTCAGCTTCAACGATCCCGCCATCCAGGCCGCCGGCATCCCGGGCGCGGGCGCGGTGAGCACGGCCGACGGGCTGGCCCGGCTCTACGCCGCCTGCGTGTCGCCGGTGGCGGGACCGCCCCTGCTCGACCCGGCGTCGGTCGACGACGCGACAGTCGTACGGTCGCGGGGCCAGCAGCGGCACGGCCCGCCGGACACCGGCCAGCGCTGGGGCACCGGCTTCCTGCTGCACTCCCCGCCGGCCCGGCCGCTGCTGTCCGAGCGCAGCTTCGGCCACGACGGTGCCGGCGGCAACCTCGGCTTCGGCGACGACGCCCACCAGGTCGGCTTCGGCTACGTGGTGAACCAGATGCAGGGCATGGGCGACGAACGCGCCAACCTGCTGGCCGCCGCGCTGCGGTCCTGCCTGGACGACTGACCGGCCGGACGCGCCCCGGGCGTCCCGACGAGGGACACCCGGGGCGCGCCGCCGTCCGCCGCCGCGCCGGCTCAGCGGCCGGCCCTACGCCGGCTTGCGCCGGGCCAGCAGCCAGCGCAGGATGCCACTGTCCTCATAGGTCGGCCCGAACGCGGCGTGGTAGTCGGGCAGGGTGAACGCCGAGTCGGCGTACTCGGTGTAGCGGACCAGGTCGGCGATCTGCGCCGGGGTCCTGCCCCGCGCCTCGTACGCCTGCCGCAGCGCGGCCGCCGAGTTGCGTGCGCCCGCGACGGGGAGCAGATGGTCGTGCTCGCCGTGGGTGATCCAGACCGGGACCCCGGCCGCGGCGATCGCGGTGGCCTGCCCGGTGTTGACCGGGAAGCCGCCGGTGACCAACCCGCCGGCGAACAGGTCCGGCCGCTTGGCGAACGCCTCCCACAGCAGCTGCGAGCCGTACGACACGGTGGTCGCGTAGACCCGGCGGCGGTCCACGGCGTACTCGTCGACGAAGCTGTCGAGCAGCTTGACCAGCAGGTCGGCCTCGGCCACGCCGCCGACCCGCTGGTGCTGCGGGGCCAGCACGATCACGTCCTCGCGGCTGCCGGTCCAGCCCGGCTGGGACCAGGCGGTCGCCGGGATGTCGGCGGCGAGCTGGACGCCGAGGTTGTCGCCGTCCCAGCCCATCCCGTGTCCGGGCAGGACGACCATGAGCGGGTAGCTGCGGCCCGGCCGGTAGTCACGCGGCAGCCGGTAGTGGTAGGGCAGCACCGTGCCGGCGCTGACGAACGAGCCGTAGCGGAACGCGTCGACCTCGCGGTCGACCGGTCGTTCGGTGACCGGGCGGGACTCACGCGGGGTCGCCCTGGCCAGCACCGGACCCTTGCCGAGGCCCCGGCCGGGCTGGGCGTGCACGTCCTTGCGCTGCACCACCCGGGTGGGCAGCTCGGGGTTGACCTTGACCGAGCAGAGGAAGGTCGGGCACTTGGAGACGATCACCGTCCAGCCGCCGGGGTCGGCCGGGTCCAGCTCGACGATGACGTACCGGCCGGGTGCCGAGCGGTGGTCGGCGCGCGGGGCCGGGGCGTTGTTGGTGTAGGTGCGGGTGACCGTGCGGTCGGCGAGTTTCGGCAGGTCCTCGATGGGGTTGAAGCGGAAGTTGTAGATCGTGTCGGCCACGCTGAAGGTGTCGTCGTCCAGGGTGCGCGGGTTGACCGGGGCGGCGTACTCGACGGCCACCGCGGAGACCTTCTGGCCGTAGGTGTAGACGGTGGTGATCGGGGTGATGCTGCGGATCGCGTCCCGGCCGCCGCGGTCGGCGTCGGGCGCGGCGTACGCGGTGCCGCCGGCGGCGACCAGCGTGAGTGTGGCGGCGAGCGGGATCAGTCCTCTGCGCAGTCTCATCCGGGTCCTTTCCTGGGGACACGGCCGCCCGACGCCGGTTCGTCCGGCTCGCCGGTCCGCCGGGCCGGGTCCGCCCGCCGTCGGCCGACTGTGGAGAAAGGACGGTCGCTAAACTGATTTAGCAGATCATGGTCGCCACCCCGGGTCGTGTCAATGGCGAGCCCGTAACAAGCCGGAAACCTGGCGTGACGATCCCGTCGGCGCGCTCCGGCCCGGTGGCCGGCCTCCGTGGGGCGCGCCGCGAACCGGTTCGCTGGCCACGGCCCCGGGGGTCGGTCGGACCCGGCGGACGGGCGCTCCACGCGGTGGACCCCGTTACGAGACCGTGACGTCCGGATTTCCGAGGGACTGTTGACGGGGGCGATGTGAGCGCTAACACTACCCCGAAAGGTGACAGGTGGTCCCCGCAGTCGGCGGGAGTTCCGGAGAGGAGAAACCTGTGCGCAGGAAATTCCTGGTCGCGCTCGGCGGCGCGGCACTGGCGTTCAGCCTGGCCGCGTGCAGCGGCGGGGGCGCCGGCAGCGGCGGTGACACCGGCGACAAGAAGCCCGCCGACCTGACCATCGGCGTCTCCATGCCGACCCAGACCTCGGAACGGTGGATCGCCGACGGCAAGGCGGTCAAGGAGAAGCTGGAGGCCAAGGGCTACAAGGTGGACCTCCAGTACGCCGGCGACGACATCCCCACCCAGTCCCAGCAGGTCGACCAGATGATCACGCAGGGCGCGGACGTCCTGATCATCGCGGCCATCGACGGCACCGCGCTCAGCGGCCAGTTGGACGCCGCCGCCGCCGCGAAGATCCCGGTCATCGCGTACGACCGGCTGCTGCTGGGCAACAAGAACGTCGACTTCTACGTCAGCTTCGACAACTACAAGGTCGGGGTGGCCCAGGCGACCGCCCTGCTGGTCGGCCTCGGCCTGCAGACCAAGGACGGCGGCAAGGGCACCGCGACCGGCCCGTTCAACATCGAGCTGTTCGCCGGCTCGCTGGACGACAACAACACCCAGTACTTCTGGGGCGGGGCGATGGACACCCTCAAGCCGTTCATGGACAACGGCACGCTGAAGGTCAAGTCCGGGCAGACCCGGGTCGAGCAGGCGGCCATCCTGCGCTGGCAGCAGGAGCCCGCCCAGAAGCGGATGGAGGACCTGCTGACCTCCAGCTACAACGACGGCACCGTGCTCAACGGGGTGTTGTCGCCGTACGACGGCATCTCCCGGGGCATCATCACCGCCCTGCAGAACGCCGGCTACGGCAAGGGCGCCAAGAAGCTGCCCGTGGTGACCGGCCAGGACGCCGAGATCGCCTCGGTCAAGCTGATCAACGACGGGGTGCAGAGCTCCACCATCTTCAAGGACACCCGACTGCTCGCCGAGCAGGCCGTCATCGCGGCCGAGGCGTTCCTGCAGGACAAGGAGCCGCAGGCCAACGACACCAAGACCTACAACAACAAGGTCAAGGTCGTCCCGGCGTACCTGCTGCCGATCGAGACCGTCTACAAGGACGACATCACCAAGGTGCTCGTCGACTCCGGTTACTGGTCGGCCGAAGAGGTAGCCGCCGGTCAGGCCAAGAAGTAAGCCGGTCGTCGGGCGCGGCGGTCACCGGCCGCCGCGCCCGACGCATCGCAAGCCCGCCTCAGGCTTCGACGATCAGGATGCTGACCATGGACGACACCATCCTCGAGATGCGACGCATCACGAAGACCTTCCCCGGGGTGACCGCGCTGGCCGACGTCTCCCTCGCGGTGCGCCGGGGGGAGATCCACGCCATCTGCGGCGAGAACGGCGCCGGCAAGTCCACCCTGATGAAGGTGCTCTCCGGGGTGCACCCGACCGGGTCGTACGACGGCGAGATCGTGCTCGACGGCAAGCCGGTGCACTTCCGGGGCATCCGCGACAGCGAGTCCCAGGGCGTCGTCATCATCCACCAGGAACTCGCCCTGGTGCCGCACCTGTCGATCGCCGAGAACATCTTCCTCGGCAACGAGCGGCGCGGCGCGGGCGGCCTCATCGACTGGAACCGCGCCAACGCCGAGGCCGCCGAGCTGCTGGCCTCGGTGGGCCTGCACGAGAACCCGGTCACCCCGGTCATCCAGCTCGGTGTCGGCAAGCAGCAGCTGGTCGAGATCGCCAAGGCGCTGTCCAAGAAGGTCCGGCTGCTCATCCTGGACGAGCCGACCGCCGCGCTCAACGACATCGACTCGGCCCACCTGCTCGACCTGCTGCGCCGGCTGCGGGGCCAGGGCATCACCTGCATCCTGATCTCGCACAAGCTCAACGAGGTCACCGCGATCGCCGACGCGACCACGGTCATCCGGGACGGGCGCACCGTGGAGACCCTCTCCCTGGCCTCCGGGGAGGTCACCCAGGACCGGATCATCCGGGGCATGGTCGGCCGGGACCTGGACAGCTTCTATCCCGACCGGGTGTCGTCGCCGGGGGAGGAGGTGCTGCGCATCGAGAACTGGAGCGTGCGGCACCCCACCCAGGACCGGCTCGTCGTCGACGGCGTCAGCCTGGACGTCCGCGCCGGTGAGGTGGTCGGCATCGCCGGGCTGATGGGCGCCGGGCGCACCGAGCTGGCGATGAGCGTGTTCGGCCGCTCGTACGGCCGGGACGTGCGGGGCCGGCTGTTCGTGCGGGGCCGGGAGGTCCGGGCGAACACCGTCGCGGAGGCCATCGAGCACGGCATCGCCTACGTCACCGAGGACCGCAAGCGCTTCGGCCTCAACCTCATCGACGACGTGCGGCGCAACGTCTCGGCCGCCGCGCTGGGCCGGCTCGCCCGCCTCGGCTGGGTCAACGGCAACGAGGAGATCAGGGTCGCCGAGCAGAGCCGGCGCGACATGAACATCAAGACGACAAGCGTGATGGCGGTGGTGGGCAAGCTCTCCGGCGGCAACCAGCAGAAGGTCGTGCTGTCGAAGTGGCTGTTCACCAACCCGGACGTGCTGATCCTGGACGAGCCGACCCGGGGCATCGACGTCGGCGCGAAGTTCGAGATCTACACGATCGTCAACCGGCTCGTCGCCGAGGGCAAGGCGGTGATCCTGATCTCCTCGGAGCTGCCGGAACTGCTCGGCATGTGCGACCGCATCTACACCCTCGCCGCCGGCCGGATCACCGGCCAGGTGCCGGTGGCCGAGGCGACCCAGGAGAACCTCATGGATCTGATGACGAAGGACAAGGAGCGCGTGGGATGACCAGCGTCAAGACCTCATCGCCGCCGTCCCCGCCGCCCACCGGGAAGAGCCCGGGCGTCGCCCTGCACACCGGCACCAGCGACCTGCGCGCGCTGGTGATGAACAACCTGCGGCAGAGCGGCATCTACGTCGCCCTGGTCGTCATCGTCGGGCTCTTCGCCGTGCTCACCGACGGGGTGTCGCTGAGCCCCGGCAACATCACCAACATCGTGCTCCAGTACTCCTACATCCTGGTGCTGGCGATCGGCATGGTGATCATCATCATCGGCGGCCACATCGACCTGTCGGTGGGCTCGGTGGTGGCGCTCACCGGGGCGGTCTCCGCCGTGCTGGTCATCCGGGAGGGCTTCCCCTGGTGGGTCGGCATCCTGGCCGCGGTGGCGGTGGGGGTCGCGGTCGGCGCGTGGCACGGCTTCTGGGTGGCGTACGCCGGCATCCCGGCCTTCATCGTGACGCTCGCCGGCATGCTGCTGTTCCGGGGCCTGACCCTGCGGGTGCTGGACAACATCTCGCTGTCCCCGTTTCCCGCCGACTACCAGCAGGTCGCGGCCGGCTTCCTCAACGGCCTGCTCGGCGGGGAGGGCTTCGACGCGTTCACCCTGCTGATCGGCGCGATCGCGGTGGCCGGCTACGCGGTGAGCGGCTTCCGGACCCGGGTGGCCCGGGTCCGTTACCAGCAGCCGGTGGAGTCGTTCCCGCTGTTCGTCGCCCGGGTGGTGCTGGTGGGCGCGGTCATCATGTACTTCGCCTGGCAGTTGGCGCACGCCCGGGGCCTGCCGATCGTCCTGATCATCCTGGCCGCGCTGGTGCTGGTCTACGGCCTGCTCACCCGGCGTACGGTCTTCGGCCGGCAGGTCTACGCGATCGGCGGCAACCTCTCGGCGGCGATGCTGTCCGGCGTGAAGGTGCGGACGGTCAACTTCTGGATGTTCGTCAACATGGGCTTCCTGGCGGCGGTGGCCGGGGTGATCTACTCCTCGCGCTCCAACGGCGCCCAGCCCGCGGCGGGCAACATGTTCGAACTCGATGCGATCGCCGCCGCGTTCATCGGCGGGGCGGCGGTCACCGGCGGGGTCGGCACCGTGGTCGGCGCGATGGTCGGTGGTCTGATCATGGCGGTGATGAGCAACGGGATGCAGCTCATGGGCATCGACCAGTCCATCCAGTCGGTGGTCAAGGGCCTGGTGTTGCTCGTCGCGGTGGCCTTCGACGTCTACAACAAGCGGCGCGCCGGCTCCTCCCGTTGACCGGTGACGCGGCGACCGCCCGCGTCGCACCCTTCGCCCGGACGCCCCGGGCCGTGTCGGACCCGTCCGACACGGCCCGGGGCGTCGGCATTTCCGCCCGTCGATCGTGTCCTCGCTGTTTCAGCTTGACGAGCATCATGTTATCGCTCACAGTCTATGGATAGCTGAAGCCGTTCCTACAGCGGCTGGTCGGCAGGCCCGACCCGTCGCCGCGCCGCGTCGTGCGCCATCGCGGACGCACCGCCGAGTGAACGTTGACATCGGCAGGCTTCGAACAATGCGACGACGGTGGCCCCGGGCCGGACCCGGGGCCACCGTCGATCCACCGTTGGTGAAGGAGGGTCATGGTAGCCATGGGAGAGGTGCCGATCGCGGTCCGGCGACGGCGCGGCTGGTGGTCACGGGTCGTCGCCGCGCTGCTGACGGTGCTGGTCGGCGGTGGACTCGTCGTGGTCCAGTCGACCGGGGCGGCGGCGGCGACGGTGGACACCACCGCCTGGTACGTGCTGGTCAACCGCAACAGCGGCAAGGCCCTGGACGTGTACAACCGGGCCACCAACGACGGCGCGCGGATCACCCAGTGGACCCGCGGCGACGGCACCAACCAGCAGTGGCAGTTCGTCGACTCCGGCGGCGGCTACTACCGGCTGAAGTCCCGCCTGTCGGGCAAGGTCCTCGACGTCTACAACCTCTCCACCGCCGACGGCGCGGCGATCGTGCAGTGGACCGACGGCAACGGCACCAACCAGCAGTTCCGGCTCGCCGACTCGGCCGACGGCTACGTCCGGCTGCTCAACCGCAACAGCGGCAAGGCGATGGAGGTGCAGAACGCCTCGACCGCCGACGGCGGCAACATCGTCCAGTACGCCGACTGGGGCGGCACCAACCAGCAGTGGCAGCTCGTCCGCGTCGACGGCGGCACCACCCCGACCACGCCGCCGCCAACCACGCCACCGGCGAGCGGCTCGTACACCAACCCGGTGGTGTGGCAGGACTTCGCCGACGTCGACATCATCCGGGTCGGCGACGCGTTCTACCTGTCCGCCTCGACCATGCACTACTCCCCGGGCGCGCCCATCCTGCGCTCCTACGACCTGGTCAACTGGGAGTTCGCCGGGCACTCGGTGCCCAAGCTGGACTTCGGCGCGAAGTACGACATGTCCGGCGGGCGGGCGTACGTCAACGGGATCTGGGCGTCGACGCTGAACTACCGCCCGAGCAACCGCACCTACTACTGGGCCGGCTGCATCGACTTCGCCAAGACCTACATCTACACCGCCGCCGCCGTCGACGGGGCCTGGAACCAGCACTCCACCATCAACAAGTGCTACTACGACGCCGGCATGCTGGTCGACGACAACGACACCATGTACGTCGCGTACGGCAACAGCCAGATCAGCGTGGCGCAGCTGTCGGCCGACGGTAAGAGCGAGGTCCGCAGCCAGCAGGTCTTCTCCACCCCGTCGAGCGTGGGCACCCTGGAGGGGGCCCGGTTCTACAAGCGCAACGGCAGCTACTACATCTGGCTAACCCGGCCGGCGAACGGCCAGTACGTGCTGAAGTCGTCCAGCCCGTTCGGCCCGTACGAGATGCGTCAGGTGCTGCTCAACATGCCCGGCCCGATCTCCGGTGGCGGTGTGCCGCACCAGGGCGGCCTGGTGCAGACCCCGGCCGGCCAGTGGTACTACATGTCCTTCGTCGACGCCTACCCCGGTGGGCGGGTGCCCGCGCTGGCCCCGATCACCTGGACCGCCGACGGCTGGCCGCAGATCCAGACGGTCAACGGCGGCTGGGGCACGTCGTACCCGAACCCGCTGCCGACCCGGCCGGTCAAGCCGCTCACCGGCACCGACACGTTCAGCGGCAGCACGCTCGGCCCGCAGTGGGAGTGGAACCACAACCCGGACAACACCAAGTGGTCGGTCAACAACGGCCTGCGCCTGCAGACCGCCACCGTCACCAACGACCTCTACAGCGCCCGGAACACGGTCACCCACCGGATCCAGGGGCCGACCTCCACCGCCACCGTCGAACTCGACTACTCGGCGCTGCGCGACGGCGACCGGACCGGGCTGGCGGTGCTGCGCAACTCGTCGGCCTGGATCGGCGTCCGCCGGGACAACGGTGCCACCCGGGTGTCGATGACCAGCAACCTCACCATGGACGGCAGTTGGCGGACCACCAACACCGGTACGGAGATCGCCTCCGCCCCGGTCAGCGGGGGACGCATCTGGCTACGGGCCACCGCCGACATCCGCCCCGGCTCCGGCCGGCAGGCCCGGTTCTCCTACAGCACCGACGGCACCACGTTCACCGCGCTGGGCAACGCGCTGACCCTCGACAACACCTGGCAGTTCTTCATGGGTTACCGGTTCGCCCTGTTCAACCACGCCACCCAGGCCCTCGGCGGCACCAGCACGATCCGTCAGTTCCAGCTCAGCACCCCCTGACCCGACCCGGGTCACGGCAGCGGAGGAACCGGGCCGCCCGTACCGTCGGCACCCCTCGCGGGCCGGGCGGTGCGGGCGGCCCGGCCCGCCGCGCCGGGATCGGTCCCGGACCGCCGCCGGCCGGGACGCACGGAACGGGGCCGCCCCCTCGCAGGGGCGGCCCCGTCCGTGGGACCGTCGGTCCCGCACCGTCTCGCCGGCGGTGCGGGACCGACGGTGGTCCGTTTACGGGTTGGCGACCAGCCGCCAGCGGTTGTCCGCGCTGCCGTTGTCGGAGTCCTGCACGGCCTGCGCCCCCTGGGCGGTCGAGCCGTTGAGGATGCCGAGCAGCTTCCCGCTGTTGACGTTGCGGATCTTGTAGGTGCCGTCACCCTGGCTGAGCAGGGTCCACCGGTGGTCGGCGGTGCCGTTGTCCGCCCACTGCAGGACGCGGGCGTTGTCGGCGGTGGACATGTTCTCCACGCCGAGGACCTTGCCGCTGTTGACGTTGCGGAACCGGACCGCGTCGCCGTCGGTCACCACCACCCAGTTGTGGTCGGCGGTGCCGGTGTCGCCCCACTGCAGGGCCAGCCCGCCGTCGGCGGTGGACATGTTCTGGATGCCGAGGACCAGGCCGCTGCCCACGTTGACGATCCGCGTGCTGCCGCCGGTGCTGCCGCCGCTGGTGCTCCAGTAGACGGTGTAGTTGAAGCCGTGGGCATCGTAGAACGGCCCGAGGTTGACCGTGGAGCCGTTCGCGGTGGCGGTGAACGCCAGGGTGCTGGTGCTGGTCCGGGTCACCGACGAGGCGTTGAGCGACGGCAGGGCGCTCAGGCCGGTGTTGCCGTAGTTGCCGGCCAGCACCGCCGGGCCGTACGTGAGGGCCGCGACGTTGGCGTTGTCGTTGCTCGGCTGCACGACGACCTTCATCGGCAGCCGTACGGTGACGGTGTCGCCGGCCGCCCAGGTGCGGGTCACCGTGGCGTAGCTGCCGGGGCTGGTGGAGACGCCCTGCGTCTCGCCGTTGACGGCGATCGTCGCGCCGGTGGCCCAGGCCGGGATGCGGACCCGGATGCTCCACGAGCCGCTCATCGACCCGGAGAGGGTGAGCGTGCTGGTGTCACTGGCCGGGTAGCTGGTGCTCTGGGTGACCGTGATCCCGCGCTGCGACCAGGTCAGCACCGACGGCACGAACAGGTTCACCGTCAGCGTGGTGTCGTTGTAGAAGTAGATCGAGTCCATCAGCTTGGTGTTCGCCTCGATACCGGTGCCCTGACAGCACCAGAACGAGTTGTAGTCCGTGCTCCAGGTGCCGCCGCCCCAGGCCGGGCCGACTCCCCGGCGGCCACCCGCCTTGAGCGGGGTGAAGTAGGTGACGTGGCCGTGACCGTCGGCCGGGTTCTGCGCGCCGACGACATGGTTGAGCAGGGCACGCTCGTAGAAGTCGAAGTACGCGACCCGGTTCGGGTCGAGCAGCCACAGCTCCCGGGTCAGCTTGAGCATGTTGTGGGTGTTGCAGTGCTCGCAGGTGTCGTTGGTCAGGTAACCGGCGATCGCGTTCGGCGGCCGGAAGTGCTCGGCCTGGCTGTTGCCGCCGATGACGTAGCTGTGCGCGTTGACGGTCATGTTCCACGCGTTGCTGGCGATGTCCCGGTAACGGGTGGTGCCGGTCGCCTTGAACTCCCGTGCCGCGCCGATCCACTTGGGCACCTGGGTGTTGGCGTGCTTGCCGTTGAGCTGGTCGGAGTTGCTGGCGAGCGGGTTGAACACGCCCGCGTGGTCGAAGCGCTGGGCGACGGTGAGCCAGCGTCCGTCGCCGGTGTGCTGGTAGATGTCGGTGAGCGCCTCGTTCATTCCGCCGAACTCGGTCTCCAGCATCGCCTGCATCTGGTTGTAGCTCAGCCGCGACGTGCGGGTGTCGACCCAGCCGGCCAGCGCCAGCAGCACCGAGCGGGCCTGCGTGTTGCCGATGTAGCGCCACACGTCGAGCAGCCCTATGAGGGTCTTGTGGATGCAGTAGTAGGGCACGTTGCCGTTGGACAGGGTCCGGGCCTCCAGCGCCGCGAAGTCGGACTCCGGGAAACCGGACAGGTAGCCGGCGGTGAACCCGGCCGCGCCGTTGTTGGCCTGGCACTTGGCCAGCTCGGCCACCATGTAGTTGGCCTTGTCCCGGCAGGTGGTGTCGCCCAGCACCGCGTACGCCTGCGCCCAGGCGGTGAGGAAGTGCCCCTGCATGTGGGTGCGGAACGGGAACGACGGCGCGTCCCAGCCACCGTTGGTCGCGGCCCCGTTGGTGCCCAGCCGGTGGTTGGCCCGGAAGTTGTAGAGCATCCGGTCGACGTCGACGAACCGGAGATAGCTCAGCGTCCGGTTCTGGTTGTCCAGCAGCCGGCCGGCGGTCAACCGGACCTGACCCAGCTCGAACGGGTACGCCGAGACGCCCAGGTCGGCCCGGGCCGGGGGGACCACCAGCGCCGCGCCGGCCGGCCCGGCCCCGAGCAGGGTGCCACCTGCGGCGGAGGCGAGCGCGGTGGCGCCGGCGGCCTGGAGAAGTTGGCGTCGGTTGAGGGACGGGAAGGACATGGGAACCTCCAGGGACCGGTTCACGGGCGAGCGCCCGTCCGGGTGGGTCGTACGGACGGTGGTGTCGGGGCGGTGGTGTCGTGTCGGGTGGTGGTGCGCCGGCCCGCCCCGGTGGGGCGGAGCGGGCCGGCGGACCTGTCAGCCGCGCGACGGGGTCACGCGGGGGTGCAGGTCAGGTCGGTCGGTGGCTGGTTGCTGCCGGTGGTCGAGCTGATGTAGCCCACCGTGGTGGAGCCACCGGCCCCGAGCTGCCCGTTGTAGGCGGCGTTGGTGACGGTCACCTGGTTGCCCTGCTGGGTCAGGGTGCCGTTCCACGCCTGGGCCACCGTCTGGCCACTGGGGAGGGTGAAGGACACCCGCCAGCCGGTGATCGGGGTGGACCCGTTGGTGATGGTCAGCTTGCCCTCGAAGCCGCCCTGCCAGGTGTTGACCACGGTGTTGGTGGCCGCGCAGGTCGTCCCGGAAGGGGTCGTCGGAGCCGGCGTCGTCGGGGCCGGGGTCGTCGGGGTGGGGGTGGGGGTCGCGGTGGGCGTCGGGGTGGGCGTCGCGGTCGGGGTGGGCGTCGGGGTGGTGCCGCTGCCGCTGAACTGCCACCAGTTGACGTTGAACAGGGTGCCGCTGCCCCCGGTGAACCGCAGGTACATGTCGTGGGTGCCGGTCGCGCCGGACACCGGGCAGGAGACGGTCTGCCAGTTCTGCCAGCCGCCGGTGACCGGCACGGAGCAACTGGCCACCCGGGTGCCGGTGGTGCTGTCCAGCCGGACCTCGATGGTGCCGCCGCTGCCGGCCGAGGCCACCCGGGCGTTGAAGGACGTCGCACCGGTCCCGAAGGCGACCCCCTTGACCTTGATGTAGTCGCCGTTCTCGATGAAGCCGACGTTCATCCCGCCTTCACTGGAGGCCTCCGTCTCGATGCCGGAGCCCCAGGCGATCGTCTCGGCCTCCTGCCGCACGTACGGGTTGAGCGTGCCGACCTGCGGCGCGCCGGTGCTGGTCATGTTGATCGTCGGGATGGTGCCGTTGGCGCCGTAGGTGAACTTCTCCACCGCGACCGACCGGGTGTAGCCGCCGCCGCCGGGCAGCGCGCCGTTGTGGTAGAAGAAGTACGAGCCGCCGTTGAAGTCGATGACCCCGGGGTGGTTGGTGAAGCTCGCGCCCTGACGGGGCATGACCGTGCCCCGGTAGGTCCACGGCCCGAGCGGCCCGGGGGCCGTCGAGTAGCCGATGAACTCCGAGCAGCACTCGGCGGCGAACACGTTGTAGTAGATCCCGTTGCGCTTGAAGACCCAGGGGCCCTCCTCGTAGAGGGTGGGGCGGGTGGCGTTGCCGTTGCGGGTGCCGAAGCCGGCGGTGGTCAGTGGGATCTTGGTGACGCTGCCGGAGTACGAGATCATGTCGGCGTTCAGCTTGACGTACCACAGGTTGGGGTTGCCCCAGTAGAGGTAGGCCTGCCCGTCGTCGTCGATGAAGACGGTCGGGTCGATCTCGCCGTTGGCCGCCAGCGGCCGGCCGATGGCGTCGCGGAACGGGCCGGTGGGGCTGTCGCTGACCGCCACCCCGATGGCCATCGAGTTGGTCGACTTCGCGGTCACCGGCACGTACCAGTAGAACTTGCCGTTGCGGGCGATGACCTGGCCGGCCCAGGCGTCCGCCTTCGCCCAGCTGAAGGTGGCGACGTTCAGCGGCGAGCCGTGGTCGGTCCAGTTGACCATGTCGGCGGAGGACCAGACCCGCCACTCCTTCATGGTGAACCAGGTCGAGCCGTCCTCGTCGTGGCCGGTGTAGAGGTACACCCGGCCGTTGTGCACCAGCGGGGCCGGGTCGGCGGTGTAGATGTGCTGGACGATGGGGTTGTCGGCCTTCGCGGTGCCGGCCGGCAGCAGGGTCGAGACCAGGAGCAGGGCCGCCAGCCAGGCGATGGTACGCCGCAGTCGGGTCAGCGGTGGCAGTGCGGGTTTCACCAGTACCTCCCAGTATGGGCGATGCGTGTCGTGGGGCGTCACGCCTCGGCGGCCTCCCCGGACTCCGCCGACGCCCCGGCCCTGCGCCGGTGCTGTCGGGACTCGTCCGGGCTGCCCGCCGTGCGGGTACGCGGGTGTGGCGTCACGGTCGGCGATCGCGCTCCCGGCCGGCCAGGGACGGCACTGCGGTCGGCGCGCGGTCGGGTCGGGACCCCACGGTGGCGGTGGACGACGTGCGCCGGGGGATTCCGGGTGCGTCGAGGTGTCGATGCGACCCGGCGGCGTGCAGCGTCCACGGAGGTGCCCGGAGGTGTCCCACCGACGTCGCCCGTGCCCGCACTCCGCCCCGCCGCCCGGGTCCCGGGGGTGGAGCGGGGGAGGCGTGCCCTTCGCTCCCGCGGCCGACGGTATCTTGTTATCGTTAACACCCGCAAGCCATTGATGGCCGTCGGTTGCGTGGCGTCGTCGCGGTCGCCCGGCGGGGGTCGGCCGGCCCGGAGCGGCGGGCGGTCCACCCGCCGCCGGTGGTCAGCGCACCAGCCGCCCGGTGTCCGGTCCGCCGCGCCGGACCAGCCAGGCCTCGGTGATGTGGGTGACCATGGCCTCGGCCGCGCCGTCCGGGTCGTGGGCCGCGATGCGCTCGTAGATCCGCCGGTGCCCCCGGTTGGACGCCACGCACAGCGCCCGTTCGGACCGGCCCATGTAGCGGGCGGTGTTGACCACCTGGCTCTCCAGCGACCGCACCACGCCCCGGGCGATCCGGTTGCCGGACGCCTGCATGATCACGTCGTGGAAGGCCCGGTCGTGCTCGTGGTAGGCGACCTGGTCACCGACCAACTCGTCCATCCGGTCGACCAGGGCGCGCAGCCGGTCGAGGGTTTCCTGGTCGGCCAGCCGGGCGGCCACGTTGGCCATGTCGGACTCCAGCACCCGCCGGGTCGCCACCAGGTCGTCGAGGATGGTCAGGCTGTCGTCTTCGGCGATGGTCGCGGCGAGCACGAGCTCGTCGAGCATGTCCCACATCGACGGTGGGGTGACGATGGTGCCGCTGCCCTGGCGGACCTGCACCAGGCCCTTCTCCTGAAGGATCTTCACCGCCTCGCGGACGACCGTGCGGCTGACCGAGAACGCCTCGCACAGCGCCGGCTCGGGAGGCAGCGGGGCGCCGGGCGGGTGAACTCCGCGTACGATGCGTTCCACCAGTTCCGCGGTGACCGCCGTGGCGAGGTTGGCCGGTCGTCGGGCCCAGCTCGGCGGCGTCGACGCGTTCAGGGTGACCTCTCGTGCCGTCATGTCCCCTCCAGTGACTCCCGCGGACCGCGCCACGACCTGACTGCCGCGAATTCTACGTCCCACTGTTGACGTCATACGTCATACGAGTTACTTTCTCGTCAATTCATGCGTCTCGATCAGCGCTATCGACCGAGTTCGAAGGTGAGCAGCGATGAAGCAGCGAGCAGTGTGGTCAGCCGTCCTCGTCGCGGCGCTGGCGCTGGCCGGCTGCGGGAGCGCCGCCGGGACGCGCTCCCCGTCCGGCGGGGCGGACGGGAAGCTGGTGGTCTGGGACTGGAAGTCCGGCGAGGCATCCGCCGCAGCGTACCTGCAGAAGGCGAAGGCCGACTTCGCCCGCAAGCACCCCGGCGTCACCGTCGAGTTCGTCGCCCAGCCCTTCGAGCAGTACTACACGCTGCTCGGCACGGCGATCCAGGCCGGCAAGGGCCCGGACGTGATCCTGTTCAACGGCGGCGGCCAGATCCGGGACCGGGCCGACGCGCTGCTGCCCCTGGACGAGTACCTGGCCGAGGACCGGCAGCGGCTCACCGGCTGGGAGGCGTTCAGCAAGGACGGCAAGACCTACGCCGGCCCGGTCACGTTGCAGGGCCACCCGATCTACTACAACCGGACCCTCTACGAGACGGCCGGCCTCGACCCGGCCAAGCCCGCCACCACCTGGTCGACGTTCGTCGCCGACTGCGCCACCATCACCACCCGGACCGGCGCGAAGTGCTTCGCCCTGGGCAACAAGGAGGGCTTCGGCATCCAGTTCTTCCTCTCCGCCCTCGGCTCCGGAGTGCTCACCCCGCAGGAGTACGACGACTGGATCGCCGGCCGGCGGAACTGGAACTCCCCGCACGTCAAGCGGATCTTCGCGCTCTGGAAGCAGACCCAGGACGCCAGGCTCAACAGCGACGGGGCCAACTCGACGGCGATGTTCAACGACTCGTTCGCGATCTTCCAGTCCGCCAAGGCCGCCCACGTCATCGGGCTGATGTCCGACGTCGGGCACTGGAAGGACTTCAGCGAGTTCCTCACCGCCGAGAAGCTCGGCGTGATGCGCGCCCCGGTCGTCGAACCCGGCGCCACCCCGAGCCTGCCCTACGACGGCGGCATCGGCTACGGGGTCGCCAAATGGACCAAGGACCCGAAGGTCGCCGCCGACCTGGTGCGCTCGCTGACCTCGACCGACGCGCTGAAGTCGTTCTACGCCGACGCCGGGGCGATCGCCGCCGACACCACCATCGACGTCTCCCAGGGCGGCCCGGCGGTGGCCACCATCGTCGCCGACCTCAAGGCCGGCAAACCCGCCCTGCACGTGGCGCTGTCCTCGAAGACCCTGGACCTGATGGGCCGGCTCTCCCAGCAACTGCTGAGCGGCTCGGTCACCGTCGACGAGGCGGTGAAGCAGCTGGCCGCCTCCGACCAGGCCGGCTGAACCGTGCCGGTCGACGAGGTGACGCCGGCGGTCCGCCCGGCCCCCGCCGCCCCGCCGCGACGGGCCGCGCCCGGGTCGCGGGTCACCCCGCGTCGCGGTCGCGGCGGCCGGCGCTCCGAGCGCCTCGCCCCGTACGTGCTGCTGGCCCCGGCCCTGCTGATCCTGCTGCTGCTGCGGTTCTGGCCGCTGCTGCTGGGGGTGAACTTCTCGTTCACCGGCGACGGCGAGCGCAACGGCTCGGCGGTCGGGCTGGCCAACTACCTGGAGCTGCTGCGGGACCCGCTGTTCCTGGGCGCGCTGCGCAACGTCGGGCTGCTCGTGCTGCTGCTGCCGGTGGCGGTGGCGATTCCCGGCCTGCTGGCCACCTTCATCTACCTGCGGGTCCCCGGGCACCGGCTGTACCGCAGCGTCTACTTCTTCCCGGCCGTGCTGTCCCCGGTCATCGTCGGGGCCATCTTCAACCTCCTGCTCGCCTTCGACGGCCCGCTCAACGCCCTGCTCGGCGGGGTCGGCCTCGGGCCGGTGGACTGGCTGGGCGACCCGGACGTGGCGATGTTCGTGGTGGTCGGGGTGCACGTCTGGGCGACCTTCGGGATGGCGCTGGTGGTGTTCCTCGCCGGCTTCGCCACCCTGGACGCCTCCCTGCTGGACGCCGCCCGGGTGGACGGCGCGTCGCTGCCCCAGACCATCCGGCACGTGATCGTGCCCAGCCTCTCCCGCACCATCCAGTTCGTCGTCGTCACCACGATGATCGGGATGCTGACCTCCATGTTCGGCCTGCTCTACGTGATGACCAGCGGCGGCCCGGAGGGTTCCACCTACCTGCCGGAGTACTACATCTGGATCCAGCAGGGGCAGCTGAACCGGCCGGCGCTCGCCTCGGCCGCCTCGACGGTGCTCTTCCTCATCATGCTCGTGGTGGGGCTGGGGCAGATCAGCCTGCTCCGGCGGGCGGTGAGGGAGGCGTGATGTCCCACCTGCGGTGGGGGCGGTGGCTGCTCGCCCTCCCGATGGCCGTGCTGGCGCTGGCGACCGTCTACCCCCTGGCGTTCACCCTCAACGTGGCCATGAAGACCCGCCGCGAGTACGTCCTCGACCGGTTCTCCCTGGCCGACGCCCTACGCTTCGAGAACATCGGCGCGGCGTGGAACAGCGTGGGGATGGCCCGCTACCTGGCCAACTCGGTGGGCGTGGTGACGCTCTCGGTGCTCCTGCTGCTGCTGTTCGGCTCGATGGCCGGTTTCGCGCTGAGCCAGCTCCGGTTCCGGGGCTCGTCGGTGCTCTTCCTGTGCTGCCTCGCGGCGCTGTTCGTGCCGTTCCAGGTGATCATGGTGCCGCTCGCCCGGGTCATGGCCGACGCCGGCCTGGTCGACACCTACCCGGGGCTCGTGCTGGCCTACGTGGCGCAGTTCCTGCCGTTCACGATCTTCCTGATGACCAGCTACTACAAGACCATCCCGACCGAGATCATCGACGCGGCCCGGATCGACGGCAACAGCGTCTACGGGGTCTACCGGCGGATCATGCTGCCGCTGGGCACCCCGGCGCTGCTGTCGGTCGGCATCCTCGACGCCCTGTTCTGCTGGAACGACGTGCTGATCGCGCTGCTGCTGATGCCCTCGGCCGAGCACCGCACGCTGATGGTCGGGGTGACCTCGCTGCGCGGCCAGTACTCCGACGACATCCCCACCTTCGCCTCCGGGGTGCTGATCGCCGCGGTGCCCGTCCTGGTGATCTACCTCTTCCTCCAGCGCCAGATCGCCGACGGTGTCGCCGCCGGCGCCACGAAGGGCTGACATGCGGATCACCGGATACCGGACCCTGACCACCGTGCAGGACTGGGGGCGGCCCGTCGGCGACGCCAACGGCGTGTTCGCCGACGGGGTGACCGCCGTGCCGATCGTCCTGGTCGACACCGACGAGGGCATCACCGGCGTCGGCCTCGGACCGCACACCGACCTGGAACGGATCTTCGCCGCGATCGACGGGGAGGACCCCCGCGCGGTGACCACCCTCTACGACCGGATGCTGCGGCAGACCTTCAAGGCAGGCCACGCCGGCTCGGTGTTCGGCACCATCGGGGCGCTGGACACCGCGCTGTGGGACATCAAGGCCCAGGCGGCGGGGCAACCACTGTGGCGGCTGCTCGGCGGACGCGACAGACGGGTGCCCGCGTACGCCTCCGGCCTGGACATCGGCCTGGACGACGACGCCCTCGCCGCCACCTACGAGCTGTACGCCCGGCACGGGCTACGGGCCGCGAAACTCAAGGGCGGCCTGGACATCGAGCGGGACCGGCACCGGCTGCACGTGGTCCGGGACGTGCTGACCGAGGCCGGGCGGGGGCGGCGGCCCGGCCTGATGCTCGACGTGAACGAGGCGTGGACCCGCAAGCAGGCCGTCCGGCACGTCGGCGAACTCGAACGCACCCTCGACCTCGTCTGGATCGAGGAACCCGTCCGCCGGTGGGACGCCGAGGGCCTGGCCGTCGTCGGGCGCGGGATCCGGGCGTCGGTCGCCACCGGGGAGAACCTCACCGGCCTCGAACAGTACCGGCCGCTGATCGCCGCGGCGGCGGTCGACGTCGTCCAGATGGCCGCGGTGTGGGGGGTCACCCACTTCCTGCGGGTGTCCGCCCTGGCGCACGCCTACGACCTGCCGGTCAGCCCGATCGGCAACCACCCCGTCGGCCTGCTGCACGCCGCCACGTCGGTGCCCAACCACATGGTCAGCGAGTTGCAGGACCTCCACCCGCCGGTCGGGATCACCCGCGACCTGCACGTCGAGGACGGCGCGTTCGTCCTCGGCGACACGCCGGGGCTCGGCGTCACGGTCTGCGAGGAGGAGATCGGCAGCTACCCGCGCCGCTCCGACGTGCCGACGCCGGACGGTCCCAACGTACGGCCGGAACGGGCCGGCCGCCGGTTGCTGGCCGTGTCCGACCCGGCCGCCACCCCGGCGGGCCGGTACGTCACGCCGCTGCCCGACTCCCCGACGCACCATCACGACGGCCTGCCGTCCGCCGTCCCGCACTGACCCGACCGCGAGGGAGCACGTATGAAGGCAGTGGTCTACCGCAGCGCCCGGCACCTGGAGGTGCAGCGGCGCGCGCCGGAGCCGCCGGGGCCGGGCGAGCTGCGGATCGCGGTGGCCTACACCGGGATCTGCGGCACCGACCTGCACGTCTACCACGGGGACATGGACGCCCGGGTGGGCCCGCCGGCGGTGCTCGGGCACGAGATGTCCGGCCGGGTGGCCGAGGTCGGCGCGGGCGTCGCCGGCTATGCCGTGGGTCAGCCGGTCACCGTGATGCCGACCCGGTTCTGTGGCCGGTGCGTCGCCTGCCGGCGGGGCAACGCGCACGTGTGCCACGCCATGGACTTCCTCGGGGTGGACTCGCCCGGCGCGATGCAGTCCTCCTGGACCGTCCCGGCCGACCTGGTGGTGCCGCTCCCCGACGACCTGCCGCTGGACCGGGCCGCCCTGGTCGAACCGGTCGCGGTCGCCGTGCACGACGTGCGGCGGGGCCGGGTGACCGACGCCGACCTGGTGGTGGTCGTCGGCGGCGGGCCGATCGGCGTGCTCGTCGCCACCGTCGCCCGGCACCGGGGCGCGCGGGTCCTGCTGGTCGAACCGGACCCGTTCCGCCGGTCGGTGGCCACGGGGGTGGGCATCGACGCGGTCGACCCGGCTGCCACCGACGTGGTGGCGCTGGTCGACGGGCGTACCGACGGCGCGGGAGCGGACGTGGCCTTCGAGGTGTCCGGTTCCGCCGCCGGGGTCGGCACCGCCGTCGACGTGCTGACCACCCGGGGCCGGCTGGTCATGGTGGCGATCCACCCGCAGCCCCGGCCGGTGAACCTGCACCGGGTCTTCTGGCGCGAGTTGGAGCTGCTCGGCGCGCGGCTCTACCAACGCGAGGACATGGTGGAGGCGGTCCGGCTGGTCGCCTCCGGCGTGGTGCCGGCCGGGCAGCTGATCTCCCGGGTGGTGCCCGTCGAGGCGGCGGCGTCGGCGTTCACCGCCCTGGAGGAGGGCGGCGGCGTGCTGAAGGTGCTGCTCGACTGGCAGGAGGTGGCCCGGTGAACGCCCTGTTCGACCTGTCCGGCCGGACGGCCGTGGTGACCGGCGCCCGCCGGGGCATCGGGCTGGCCATGGCCGAGGCGCTGGCCGTCGCCGGTGCCGACGTCGTCGGCGTCTCGGCGCACCTGGAGGCCACCGGCAGCGAGGTGGAGCGGCGGGTACGCGCGGCGGGCCGCTCGTTCACCGCGCTGCGCGCCGACCTCGCCGACCGGGCCGCGGTCCGCCGGCTCGTCGCGGACCTGCACGCGCTCGGCCCGGTCGACATCCTGGTCAACAACGGCGGCACGATCGCCCGCGCCCCGGCCGCGGAGCACTCCGACGAGATCTGGGACCACGTCATCGAGGTGAACCTGACCAGCCAGTTCGTGCTGAGCCGGGAGATCGGCCGGGAGATGGTGGCCCGGGGACGCGGGAAGATCATCTTCACCGCGTCACTGCTCAGCTTCCAGGGCGGCATCACCGTCCCCGGCTACGCCGCCGCGAAGTCCGGCCTCGCCGGGCTGACCAGGGCGCTGGCCAACGAGTGGGCGGCGCACGGGGTCAACGTCAACGCCATCGCACCCGGCTACATCGCCACCGACAACACCCGGGCGCTGCGCGAGGACCCGGAACGCGACCGGGCCATCCTGACCCGCATCCCGGCCGGCCGGTGGGGGGACGCCACCGACCTGGCCGGCGCGACGGTGTTCCTGGCCGCCCCGGCCTCGGACTACGTCAACGGCATCGTCCTGCCCGTCGACGGCGGATGGCTCGGCCGGTGAGCGCGCCACCCGGCACCGTCGACGCCCACCACCACCTCTGGGTGCGGGCCCGGCACCCGCAGCCCTGGATCGACCCGGCCACCATGGCCGCCATCGACGCCGACTTCACCCCGGCCGACCTGGCCCGGGTCACCCACCCCGCCGGGGTCACCGAAACCGTGCTCGTGCAGGCCAACTCCACCGAGACGGAGACGATGGACCTGCTGGGCGTCGCCGCCGACCACCCGCTCGTCCGGGGGGTCGTCGGCTGGCTGGACGTCACCACACCGGACGCCGCCGACCGGCTGGCCCGGCTGCGCGCGGCCCGGGGCGGCCACCTGCTGGTCGGCATCCGCTACAGCGTGCAGGACGAGCCCGACCCCGCGTTCCTGGACCGGGCCGACGTGCGGCGGGGGATCACCGCGGTGGGCGCCGCCGGTCTCGCCTTCGACCTGCTGGTCCGGCAGCACCAACTGGGCGCGGCCGGCCGGCTGGCACGCGACCTGCCCGAGGTGCGGTTCGTCCTGGACCATCTCGGCAAACCCGCCCTCGGCGGGACGGACCTCGGCGAGTGGGCCCGTGACCTGCGCGCCCTGGCCGCCCCGGCCAACACCACCGCGAAACTCTCCGGCCTGGTCACCGAGGTCCAGCGGTCACCGTGGACACCGCAGGACCTGCGCCCGGCCGTCGAGCACGCCCTCGACGCGTTCGGACCGGACCGGTTGATGTTCGGCTCCGACTGGCCGGTCTGCCTGCTCGCCAGCGGGTACGACAGGTGGGTCGACACGCTGGTGGAGTTGCTCGACCCGCTCGGCGACGACGAGCGGGCGGCGATCTGGCGGCACACCGCCCGCCGGGTCTACCGGCCGGAGTCGTCGTGAGGGCCCGTCCGCTGCCCCGGCGGCCCTCGGTACGCCTCACCGGGCTGGGCTTCGGCGCGGCACAGGGCGGCAACCTCTACCGGGCCACCACCGACGAGGAGTTCGCCGCCGCCGTCGACACCGCCTGGGCCGGTGGCCTGCGCTACTACGACACCGCGCCGCACTACGGGCTCGGGCTGTCCGAACGGCGGCTCGGCGCGGCGCTGCGGACCCGGCCACGCGACGAGTACGTGGTGTCGACGAAGGTCGGCCGGTTGCTCGTACCGTCGGCGCAGGATGCGCACCGGCGCGACCCGGAAGGGTTCGACGTGCCCGCCGACCACCGGCGGGTCTGGGATTTCAGCCGCGACGGTGTGCTCCGCTCGCTGGAGTCCAGCCTGGAACGCACCGGCCTGGACCGGGTGGACGTCGTCTACCTGCACGACCCCGACGACCACTGGGAACAGGCCGCCACCGAGGCGGTGCCCGCCCTGGTGGAACTGCGTGACCAGGGCGTGGTGGGGGCCATCGGGGCCGGCATGAACCAGTCCCACCTGCTCACCCGGTTCGTCGAGGAGACCGACGTCGACGTGGTGATGTGCGCCGGCCGGTACACCCTGCTCGAACAGCCGGCGTTGGCCGACCTGCTGCCCGCCGCCGGGCGCCGGGGCGTCGGCGTGGTGATCGCCGGGGTCTACAACTCCGGCCTGCTGTCGCAGGACCGGCCCCCGGCCGACGCGACCTACAACTACCGGCAGGCCCCACCGGAGCTGATCGACCGGGCCCGCCGGATCGCCGACGTCTGCCAGGCGTACGGCGTCACCCTGCCGCAGGCGGCGCTCGCCTTCGTCCGTTCCCATCCCACCGTCGTCTCGACGGTCGTCGGCCTGCGCAACCGCGCGCAGGTCACGCAGACGCTGGCCCGCGCGGACGCCGACGTCCCGGCGGCGCTGTGGCCGGCGCTGCGGGCCGCCGGGCTGCTCGCCCCGGTCGCGGCATGATTCCACCGCGACCGGGGGCACCCCACCACCCCACCACGATTGGAGTCCCACCCGTGTCCGTCCCGACATCACCCGCCCGGCGCGGGCCGGTGCTGGCCGGCCTGGCCGCCACGGCGCTCGCCGCCACGGTCGCCGCGCTCGCCCCGGCCGGCCCCGCCCTCGCCGCCACCACCACCCTCTACGCGTCCCCCGCCGGCAGCGGCACCGCCTGCTCCACCAGCCAACCCTGCTCGCTGACCGAGGCGCAGAACGCGGTGCGGTCCCGCACCGCCGGGATGTCCGGCGACATCGTCGTCGAACTGGCCGACGGCGTCTACCGGCTGGCCGCGCCGCTGCGGTTCACCGCCGCCGACTCCGGCACCAACGGCTACACCGTGACCTGGCGGGCCGCCGCCTCCGCCCGCCCGCAGATCAGCGGGGCGCGCGCGGTCACCGGCTGGTCGCAGGTCGACGCCGGGAAGAACATCTGGCGGGCCAGCGTGCCCGCCGGGCTCGACAGCCGGCAGCTCTACGTCAACGGGGCGGTCGCCACCCGGGCCCGCACCGCCGTCAACCGGGCCGACTTCACCTTCACCACCAGCGGCATGCGGTTCAGCAACGGCGCGTTGGGCTACCTCAACAACCTGGGCAACCAGAACCGGGTCGAGGTGGAGAGCGTCGGCTCGTTCACCGACCGGTACTCCCCGGTGCAGAGCATCAGCGGCAACGTGCTCACGATGCAGCAGCCGGCCTGGAACAACAACACCTTCGGCTTCGACACCCTCTCCAAGCCACACCGGGCCGGCCCGTTCTACCTGGCCAACGCGTACGAGTTCCTGGACAGCCCGGGGGAGTGGTACCTGAACCCGGGCAGCGGGCAGCTCAACTACATCCCGCTGGCCGGGCAGAACATGAGCAGCGTCAGCGTGGAACTGCCGCAGTTGCCGTCGCTGGTGAACGTCGGCGGCAGCTACGACGCCCCGGCGCACCACATCACGTTCAGCGGGATCACCTTCACCGGCACCAGCTGGCTCGGCCCGAGCAGCAGCAACGGCTTCGCCGACCAGCAGACCGGCGCGCACATCACCGGCACCTGGGCCCGTCCGGCCGACGCGCTGACCTCCTGCCAGGAGGGCTGCCCGCTGTTCGAGGCGACCCGGCCGAGCTGGAACCAGATGCCGGCGGCCGTGCAGGTCTCCGCCGCCAACACGATCACCTTCAGCGACTCCCAGTTCGTCAACCTCGGGCAGACCGCCATCGGCATCGGCAACGACGCCAACGCGCACGCCAGCGGGGTCGGCCTGGGGGCCAGCAACATCACCGTCACCCGCTCCGAGATCGCCCGCAGCTCGGCCGGCGGCGTGGTGGTCGGCGGGGTACGCGCCGACGCCCACCACCCGGGCGACCAGCGGATGGTCAACCGGAACATCACTATCAGCAACAACCGGGTGCACGACCTGGGCCTGGAGTACCGGGGCGTGGTGTCGATCCTGACCACGTACGTCAACACCTCGCTGGTGTCGCACAACGAGGTCTACAACATGCCGTACACCGGGCTGTCGGTCGGCTACGGCTGGGGCGCCAACGACGCGGGCGGCAGCAACCACTACGCCGACCGGGGGCTGTACAACTACCAGCCGCGCTACTCCACGGCCACCACGGCGGCCAACAACCAGGTCGTCGGCAACTACGTGCACGACGTGATGCAGCAGATGACCGACGGCGGCTGCATCTACACACTGTCGGCGAACCCGGGCGGAAGCATCACCGAGAACCACTGCCTGCGCACCAACGGCTGGTTCGGGCTCTACTTCGACGAGGGCTCCCGCTACTACACCGCCCGCAGCAACGTGTTCGCCAACACCGGCACCTGGGCCACCGCCAACTACTGGTACGCCGAGAACATGGGCAACTTCACCGTCACCAACAACTGGTCGACCAACAACAGCACCAACGTGACCAACGGTGACCGGGGCAACGTGGTCAACAACAACACGGTGGTCAGCAACAACAACTGGCCCTCGGGCGCGCAGACCGTGATCGCCAACGCCGGCGTGCAGGGCACCAGCAATCCGCCCGCGCAGGGCGTGCAGCTCGTCGGGGTGCAGTCCGGCCGGTGCGCCGAGATCGGCGGCTCCAGCACGACCAACGGCACCCAGGCCCAGCTATGGGACTGCACCGGCGCGGCCAACCAGCGGTTCACCCAGACCACCGGCCGGCAGCTCATGGTCTACGGCTCCAAGTGCCTGGACGCCTCCGGGCAGGGCACCGGCAACGGCACCCAGGTGGTGATCTGGGACTGCAACGGGCAGGCCAACCAGCAGTGGAACGTCAACGCCAACGGCACGATCACCGGCGTGCAGTCCGGCCTGTGCCTGGACGCGAACGGCGCGGCGACGGCCAACGGCACGAAGCTGATCCTCTGGGCCTGCAACGGCGGCACCAACCAGCAGTGGAGCCTGCGCAGCTGACCGCTCGACCGTCGGGGTGCGCCGGGCCGGTGCACCCCGACGTCGTCGCCCGGTGCCGCCGCCGCGACGTGCGGCCGGTCAGGAGGTGTGCCGGCGACAGCGGGCGAGTTCGGCGCGCAGCTCGCGGCGTAGCGACCGGTCCAGGTCGGGCGCGGCGAGCGCGGCGGCGAAGTCCCGGGCGGCGGCGTCCCAGCGGCCGAGCCGGGCCAGTGCGGTGCCCCGGTTGTAGCGGGGCACCGGCGCCGTGGACAGCGCCACCGCCCGGTCCAGGTCGGTCACGGCGGCGTCGACCTCCCCCCGGTCGAACCGTACGGTGGCCCGGTTGGTCCACGCCTCGACCAGTTCCGGGTCGCCGGTCAACGCCCGGCTGAACAGCGCCTCGGCCTCGGCCGACCCGCCGCGCTCCAGGTGGACCAGGCCGAGCGTGCAGAGCAGCGCCGGCTCGTCCGGGGCCAGCGCCAGCCCGGCCCGCGCGCCCGCCTCGGCGGCGTCGAGCGCCCCATGCTCCAGGTGCAGGTTGACCAGGGCGATCCGGGCGTCGAGGTGCCCGGCGTCGATGGCGAGCACCCGGCGCAGGTCGTCCCGGGCCCGCCCGGTGCGGCCCCGTTCCTGGTACAGCACCGCCCGGTTGTAGTACGCCTCCGGCAGGTGCGGGCCGAGCCGGATCGCGCTGCCGTGGTCCCGGATCGCGGCCCGGTGCCGTCCGGCCGCCCGGTGCAGGGCGGCCCGGTCCACGTAGTACTCGCAGTTGTCGGGATCGTGGCCGATCACCGTGTCGAGTTCGGCGCGGGCCCGTTCCGGGTCGCCCAGCGCCAGGTAGACCTGGGCCCGGTTGTGCCGCAGCCGGGCCACGTCCTGCGGGCGTTCCCCCGGGGCGAGCACCGCCGTCAGCCGGGCCAGCCCGTCGTCGATCAGGCGCAGCGCGCGTTCCGGTTCGCCCTCCCGGCTGTCCAGCAGGGCCACGCCCTGCTCGTAGAAGACGGTGGACAGCACCCGCTGCCGGGGGTCGGGCAGCGTCCGGGCGAGCCGGAGCGCCTGTGCCAGCCAGTGCCTCGCCCGCGCCGGGTCCTGCGCGTCGGCGGGCAGGTGGCGGGCGTACAGCATGGCGGTGGCGTACGCGGCGGACATGGTGATCTTGGGATCGTCGGTGACGGTCCGGGTCTCGTGGTAGAGGTCGAGCGCCTCGGTGGCCCGGTCCAGCGCCGCCAGGGCGGTGGCCAGGCCGGTGGTGAACGCCCACCAGTGCCGCAGGTCGTCGGCCGGGGTGACCAGGGTACGTCCGTGCCGGGCGGTACGGGCCGCGTGGTGGTAGAAGCCGGCGGCCAGGCTCTCGCCCAGGGCGGTGCGTACGGCGTCCGGCCCGGGGTCGGCCGGCGGGCGGGCCGGGCCGTCGTCGTGCAGGTCCAGCCGTACCCGGTCGGTCCCCAGTCGTC
This sequence comes from Micromonospora sp. S-DT3-3-22, assembly GCF_015354745.1. Classification (NCBI taxonomy): domain Bacteria; kingdom Bacillati; phylum Actinomycetota; class Actinomycetes; order Micromonosporales; family Micromonosporaceae; genus Micromonospora; species Micromonospora sp. S-DT3-3-22. The sequence goes on along the minus strand of NZ_JACGMO010000016.1, from coordinate 31,203 downwards.
CGGCCAGGGTGTCCAGGAGTTCCCGGGTGGTCTCGTCGGCGGCACCGACGTGGACGAACCGGAGGGTGACCGGTCGGCGCAGGGTGTCGGCCCAGGCCGCCACGAACTCGGTCGCGCCGTAGGCCAGGGCGGCGGTGCGCCGGGCGGGATGGAACCGGATCGGCGCCTCGTCGGCGGCGGTGGGCCGGCCGGGGGTGCGGTGGGGTGCGACGGCCGCCAGTTCGACCCGGTGCCGGGCGGCCAGCCGGGGGTGGTCGGCGGCGATCCGGCGGAGCAGGTCGGCGACCCCGGCGTACGGTCCGAGGTCGCGGTGGCAGTCGTAGCGCGGTGGCTCGTCGGTCACGGGTGGTCCGGTGTCGCCGAGGGCGGGCGCCCGGGGGCGCCCGCCGGGCCGGCAGTTACCAGCACCACTCGATCCAGAGCCGGCGGGCGCCGGACACCAGACGCAGGGCGCTCGTACGACGGACGGTCATCTTTTTCATGGGCACCTCCGTGGTCATCCACTCTGGACGGGGCAGAGCCTAGTGCCGATCTTCGGAAATGCGAAGGGTGCTCGTGAACCTGTCCCGGGGTGGCCGGGTGGGACGGTGGGCGCATTGACAGATGTCGGTCAATTAGTAAGGCTTGTTGTCTGAGAGCGCTCTCACGAGCCCGAGACCCCTGGAGGATGCGGGAACATGATCCGTCACCTGGGTACCGTCCTCGCCGCCGCGACGCTGGTTGGGGCACTGGCCGCCGCGCCCGCCGGGGCCGCGCCGCCGGTCGCCGCGTCACCCGGCCCGGTCGCACCGTCCATCGTCGACCCGTCCGCCGGTCTGCCCGCCGGGCAGCGGGACCGCCCTGCGCCGCGACCTCGGCCTGACCGACGCGCAACTGCACCGCCGTACGGTCGTCGAGGCCGGTGCGCCGACGACCGAGCGGCGGCTGCGCGCCGACCTGGGCGCCCGCTGGGGCGGCTCGTGGATCGCGGCCGACGGCAGCACCCTGGTGGTCGGGGTGACCACCACCGCCGACGCCGCCCGGGTCCGCCGCGCCGGGGCGCACCCGCAGCCGGTCCGGCGGAGCCTGGCCGAGCTGGACCGGGCCCGGGCCACCCTCGACCGGGCCGCCGACCGCGCCGGGCCGGGCGTGCACTCCTGGTACGTCGACCCGGCGAGCAACAGTGTGGTGGTCCAGGCCGCCGACGCCGCCTCGGCCCACGCGTTCGCCCGGGACACCGGCACGGCCGACGTGACCCGGGCGGTGCCCGCGCAGCCGTACCGCCCGGTCTACGACATCCGCGGCGGCGACCAGTACGTCATCAACAACAACGTGCTCTGCTCGGTCGGCTTCGCCGTCGCCGGCGGGTTCGTCACCGCCGGACACTGCGGCGCGACGGGCAGCACCACCAGCGGCAGCGGCGTCGCCCAGGGCACCTTCCGGGGCTCGTCCTTCCCGGACAACGACTACGCCTGGGTGCAGACCAACTCCTCCTGGGTGTCGACGCCCACGGTGAACACCTACAACGGCGGTACGACGGCGGTGGCCGGCTCGGCGGAGGCGGCGGTGGGCAGCGCGGTCTGCCGGTCCGGCCGGACCACCGGCTGGCGATGCGGCACGATCACCGCCCGCAACGTCACCGTCAACTACTCCGGTTCCCTGGTGTACGGCCTGGTGGCGAGCAGCGCGTGCGCGCAGCCCGGGGACTCCGGCGGCGCGTTCGTCGCCGGCAACCAGGCCCAGGGCGTCACCTCCGGCGCCGGTGGCGACTGCACCTCCGGCGGCACCACCGTCTACCAGCCGGTCAACGAGATCCTCGGCGCGTACGGGCTGTCCCTGACCACCACCGCCGGTGCCGGGGCCAGCCAGCTCGTCGGATACGCCGGCAAGTGCATCGACGTGCCGAACTCCAACGGCGTCGACGGCCAGTACCTGCAACTGTGGACCTGCAACGGCACCAACGCCCAGCGGTGGACGTTCGCCGGGGACGGCACCGTGCGGGCCTTCGGCCTCTGCATGGACGTGGCCTGGGGCTCGACCGCGAACGGGGCGGGCGTCCAGCTGGCCAGGTGCAGCGGCAACCCGGCCCAGCAGTTCGTCCTCAGTGGCGCCGGTGACCTGGTCAACCCGCAGGCCAACAAGTGCGTCGACGTGCTGGGGGCGAACAGCGCCGACGGGGCCCGGCTGGTGATCTGGGAGTGCACCGGCGGCGCCAACCAGAAGTGGCGGCGCGGCTGAGCGACCCGCGGCGCGGGGCGGGCGACGACCGGGCCGCCCGCCCCGCCCGCCGCCGCTGGTCGGCACTGGCCCGGACGGCACCTGGCGGTGGCGGGCGGATCGTCAGCCCGCTGTCGTGGTGCGGTCCGGGGCGGCGCGGGGGCCGCCGGGCAGCCGGTCGCGGCAGAAGTCCCGGAACGACCGGGGCGCGCGGCCGGTCACGTCCGCGACGGTGCTGGTGGTCCGGTCCTCCGCCCCTGCTGCGATCGCCCCGTCGAGACTCGCCAGGAACCGGGCGAAGCCCGGTGGCAGGCCGTTGGCCTCGTGGTACGCCGTGAGTTCGGCCGCGCTGACGGCCCGGTGCCGGACCGGTCGACCGCCGGTGTCGGTGAGGATGGCGGCGACGTCGGCGTAGCTCAACCGCTCGGGGCCGGTGATGACGTGCTCGGTGTCGTGCGGCGTCGGATCGGTGAGGGCGCGGACCGCCACCCCGGCGATGTCGCCCGGGTCGACGAAGCCGACCCGGGCGTCGCCGGTGGCGCTGATGATCTCCCCGCGCTCGCGGGCGCTCACCGCGTGTGGATGGTCGCCGACGAAGTTCTCCATGAACCAGGAGGGTCGCAGCACCGCCCAAGCGGGGAACAGGTCGCCCAGCCGGGCCTGCACCTCGCCCACGCCGGGGGTGCCCGTTTCCACCGCCGAGGAACTGAGCAGGACGGCCCGCCGGACGCCCCGCGCGCGGGCCAGCTCCAGCAGCGGCAGCATGACCGGGGCGGGATCCACCTCGCCGACGGGCGGGACCAGGTACATGCTTGTCACGCCGTCCACCGCGGCCAGGTGGGTGTCGGGGTCGTACCAGTCGAAGCGGACGTCCCCGGCGGACGCCCGGCGGCTGGCGACGCGGACCGGGTGGCCGGTGGCGACGAGGCCGGCGGCGACGAGTCGACCGGTCGTCCCGGTGCCTCCGGTGACCAGGATCATGACCGCACCAGCCCGCCGCCGAGCAGGTCCTGTGCGGCCTGCGGGTTCCAGTAGTCGCGGTAGCGCACGATGTGGTCATCGCGGACGGTCAGCACCGCGATGTAGCGCAGCCGGTAGGGCTCGCCGGTGGCGACGACGACGCCGACGGCGGTGAACTCGGTGACGATCACCGCCGGATCGGTGGTCTCGTGCACCGTGACCTCGGTGATCTCGCGGACGTCGAGGATCGCCGGGTAGTCGATGAGGTAGTCGTGCACGGCGGCCCGGCCGGCGATCCGGCCCGGCTGTCCGGCCGGGGCGAACGGGAACTCCAGCGCGGCGTCGTCGGCGAACAGGGCGATGAATCCGGGCATGTCCTTGGCGAGCAGCAGGTGCATGGCCCGGTGGAACAGGGCGGTGGAAGGGTTCGGCACGGTTGTCCCCGGGTCGTCGGTGCCGTCCCGCTGCGGGGCTACCATAGCGGACGGCTGGTCCGTTTCACCCTAGCGGACCGGCGGTCCGTTTGCGAGGGGAGATGGTGTGCGCGCCGACGCGGCACGAAACCGGGCGGCCGTGCTGGCCGCCGCGGACCGGCTGTTCCATGCCGCGACCGATCCCGACCAGGTCTCGATGGACGACATCGCCGCTGCCGCCGGGGTGGGCAAGGGCACGCTGTTCCGCGGTTTCGGTGACCGGATGGGGCTGCTGCGTGCCCTGCACGCGCAGCGCGTCGACCTGCTGCGGGCGGCCCTGACGACGGCGCAGCCGGACGGTTCGCCGGCGGAGCGCGCCCTGCACCTGCTTCGCGAGGTGGTGCGGTTCAAACGGGACAGTCGGGTACTGACGCTGGCGCTGGAGAACGCGGGCGACGGCAGCCCCTACCGCACCGGGTCGTACCCGCAGTGGCACGCCCTGCTGGTCGCCCTCGTCACCGAGGCGCGGGGGCCGGAGTCGGCGGACTACCTGGCGCACGCCCTGTTGGCGGCGGTCCGCAGCGACCTCGTGGAACATCTGCGGGACTGGCCCGAGGAGCGCTGGGAGGCGGGGCTCGCCGCCCTGACCCGCGCGGTGCTGGACGGCTGACCCCGCGCTCCGGCCGTCGGCGACCCGGGCGGGTGCCCCGGTGCGCCACTAGGATCGGTGTGGAGGTGGGCGAGGCAGATGAGACTCGGACTGCACTACTGGAACTACTCGACCCCGAACGACCCGGCGGCGATCGCGCCGACCCTGATCGAGACGGCCACCGTCGCCGAGCAGGCCGGTGTCGAATCGTTCACGGTGATGGACCACTACTTCCAGATGGAGGCCATGGCCCCGGCCGAGGAGCCGATGCTGGAGGCGTACACGACGCTGGGTTTCGTCGCGGCGCGGACCTCGCGGATGACGCTCGGCGTGCTGGTCACCGGCGTGATGTACCGCTACCCGGGGCTGCTCGCCAAGATCGTGACCACCCTGGACGTGCTCTCCGGCGGCCGGGCCCGGCTCGGCATCGGCGCGTCCTGGTACGAGCGCGAACAGCGCGGCCTCGGGGTGCCGGTGGTGCCGGTCGCCGAGCGGTTCGAACGGCTGGAGGAGACGCTGCGCATCTGCCGGCAGATGTGGAGCGACGACGACGGGCCGTTCGAGGGCCGGCACTACCGGCTGGCCGAGACGCTCAACTCGCCGCAGCCGCTGCGACGGCCCCACCCGCCGGTCATGATCGGCGGCAGCGGCGAGAAGAAGACCCTGCTGCTGGTGGCCCGGTACGCCGACGCCTGCAACCTGTTCGGAAGCAGCCCGGCCGAGGTGGCGCACAAGCTGGACGTGCTGCGCGGGCACTGCGCCGCCGAGGGCCGCGACTACGACACCATCGACAAGACGGTCATCGTGATGCGACCGCCGCTGGCCGACGTGGACGCGTTCCTCGCCGAGGTGGCCGGGTACGCCGCGCTCGGGGTGACCGAGGTCCAGGTCACCCCGGACCGGCATCCGGTGGAGTTCACCCGCCGGATCGCCGACGAGGTGCTGCCGAAGCTGACCGCCATCGGCTGATCCGGCCGCCATCCGTCGCGCTCGTCCGCCCCGCCGGAGGCCGGCGGGGCGGACGACGCGATGGTCACTGGGCGAGCCGGGCCACCTCGTCGGCGGTGAGCCGCAGGCCGGCCGGGGCGGCGCTGCGGGCCGCCGCCGTGGCCGGCGGGTCGGCCGGCCGGCGCAGGTGCCAGTCGGTCACCGCCTGGTAGGCGGCGACCACCGACAACAACCGGTCCTCGCCGTACGGCAGGCCACCGAGGATGGTGCCGATCGGCAGGCCCGCGCCGGTGAACCCGATCGGGAAGCCGATCTCCGGCAGGCCGAGGATGTCGAACGGCACCGGACCGGTCTGCACCACCACGTCGCAGTGCGCGAAGAGCTGGTCCAGCACCCGTTCCATCAGCAGCAGCTTGGCCCGCTGGCCGGTGATGAACTCCCCGCCGCCCAGCAGCGCCCCCTGCAACCAGCCGGTCACCGACACCCCGAAGCCCCGCAGGTCGGTACGCAGGTAGGGCAGGAAGGGCTCGGTGCGCTCGGGCAGCCGTACGTTGTTGAACGCGCTGCCGGTGAGCAGCTCCCACTCGTCGGGCAGCGGCACGTCGACCACGGTCGCGCCGGTGATCGCGGCGAGCTTCGCCAGGTACGCCTGCCGGGCCAGCGTGGTCTCCGAGGTGCCGGCGGTGAAGCCGGGCAGCACCCCGATCCGGGTCTTCCACCGCAGCTTGAGCGTGCCGCCCTGGTAGGTCGGGGTGGCCGCGTCGATCAGCTTCGGCACCGCGGGCAGGCCCTGGCTGCGCGGGTCGGCCGGGTCCTCGCCGGCCATCGCGGTGAGCATGATGGCCGCGTCCTTGGCGTCGCGGGCCAGCGGACCGGGATGGTCGCGGGTGTAGCTGAGCGGGATGATCCCGTGCAGCGACACCCGACCCATGGTCGGCTTGAGCCCGGTGAGGTTCTGCGCGTTGGACGGCGCGGTGATCGAGCCGCCGGTCTGGGTGCCGGTGCCGCCGGCGGCGAGCCGTCCGGCCACGGCGGTGGCGGTGCCGGTGGACGACCCGCCCGGGTCGGTGGCGGGATTGGTGGGGGTCCAGGCGTTGACCGTGGTGACCACCCCGGCGGGGGTGGTGGCCCGGGTGGTGGCCAGCGGCCCCATCTGGGTCTTGCCCAGCACGATCGCCCCGCCGCCGGTGACCAGCCGGGTCACCGCCGTCGCGTCGTACGGGGGCCGGAAGTCGGCGAACAGGTAGGAGCTGGCGGTGGTCGGCACCCCGGCGGTGAAGTAGTTGTCCTTGACGGCCAGCGGGATGCCGTGCAGCGCGCCCCGGTGCGGCTTGCGGGCCATCGCGCGGGCCGCCTTGACCGCCTGCTCGGCGAGCACCAGGTTGAACGCCTGGTAGGTCGGCTCGTAGCGGGAGATCCGGGCCAGGTACGCCTCGACCAGCTTCTCCGGGGTGAGCTTGCCGGCCCGGATCAGCCAGGCGGCCTCGGCGACGGTCAGTTCGGTCGGGTCGGCCACCGCCTCCGGGCGTGGCTTGACGTAGGCGTTCGGTACGGCCAGCGCCGGGTTGTAGCGGCCGGGCGGCGCGGTCGCCGCGCGGGTGACGCCGGCCGCCGAGGCGACGGCGGGCAGTCCGACGACGCCACCGACCGCCGAGGCGGTGGCCAGCGCGGCGGTCCGGGCGAGGAAGGCGCGACGGTCGACGCCGCGGTCGGCAGGTGCTGTGCTCATCACTTCCGCCATTCCGTGCTGATCGAGGGGTAGAGCATCGGCGCGGGCTGCTGGGACAGCGCCTTGGCCACGGCCGGGTCGGTGCCGGCCGGGGCGGGCGGCTGGTAGGCGGCGAGCGTGCCGACGGTGCTGCGGACGAAGGAGCGCAGCGAGGCCAGTACGGAGTCCCGGCCGGGGGAGCCGGTCTGCGGGTCGGCGGTGGTGCCGGGGGGAAGCTGGTCGAGGTCGATGCCGAGCGACGCGAGCCGGGCGCGGATGAGGACGTCCAGTTCCGCGTCGGTCGGTGGGGTGGGGGCCATGACGCTCCTTGAGGGGTGGGCGACGATGACCCACTGTCGAGCCGGATCGTGTCGCGGGCGTGACAAGTTGATCTCGGCGTCGTGAAGCCACGCAGGTCAATGCCCCTGTACCTGTCGCGACAGTGGACGGCCGGACCGGCGCAGCGGGGCCGCGCCACCGGCCGGCGTTGGCTAGGGTGCTCGGGTCCCGCACCCACGTCCCGGAGGCAGCCATGCTCGCCCCACTGCGGTACGCCGCCTTCCGTCGCCTGGCCGCCGGCCGGCTGGTCAACATGGTGGGCAACGCGGTCGCCCCGGTCGCGCTGGCCTTCGCCGTGCTCGACCTGACCGGTTCGGTCCGTGACCTGGGGCTGGTGGTCGGCGCCCGCTCGCTGATGAACGTGCTGTTCGTGCTCTTCGGCGGCGTGCTCGCCGACCGGGTCCCCCGCCGGCTGGTGCTGGTCGGCTCCAACCTGCTCGGTGCGCTGACCCAGGCGGCGGTGGCCGCCCTGGTGCTCACCGGCACGGCGACGATCCCGCTGCTGCTGGCGCTCGGCGCGGCCAACGGGGTGGTGAGCGCCCTGGCCCAACCCGCCTCGGCCGCCGCGACCCCGCAGACCGTCCCGGCGGAGCTGATCCAGCCGGCCAACGCGATCATCCGGCTGGGCATGAACGCCGGCATGATCGGCGGCGCGGCGCTCGGCGGCCTGCTGGTGGCCGCGGTCGGACCCGGCTGGGGGCTCGCCGTCGACGCGTTCACCTTCGTCCTCGCGGCCGTCGCCTTCGCCGGGGTCCGGGTGCCCGCCGCACGCGGCGGTGACGTCCGTACCGGCATCGTCGCCGACCTGCGGGAGGGCTGGACCGAGTTCGCCGCCCGTACCTGGGTGTGGGTGGTGGTGCTCGGGTTCATGGTGCTCAACGCGGCGCTCACCGGTGGGGTGAGCGTGCTCGGCCCGGCCGTCGCCGACGCGACGATCGGCCGCAGCGCCTGGGGCCTGGTGCTGGCGGCGCAGACCGTCGGGATGGTCGTCGGTGGCATCGTCGCGTTGCGCATCCGGGTACGCCGGCTGCTGCTGCTCGGGGTGGCATGCATGTTCGCCGAGTCGCTGCTGTTGCTGGGGCTGGCCCTGACCCCGACCCTCGTGGCGTTGGTGGCCGCCGCGGTGGCGGTCGGGATCGCCGTGGAACAGTTCTCGGTGGCCTGGGAGACGTCGATCGCCCAGCACGTCCCGGTCGACCGGTTGGCCCGGGTCTACTCGTACGACATGTTGGGCTCGTTCGTGGCCATCCCGCTGGGGCAGGTGGCGGTCGGGCCGGTCGCCGCGGTGGTCGGCACCCGCGACACCCTGCTGATCCTCGCGGTGCTGGTGGTGCTCTCCGTGCTCGGCATGGTGGCCAGCCGGGCCGTCCGCCGGTTGGAGGCGTCGACTCCCGGGGCCTGACGTCGGTACCGGCGCATGGTCGGATGTTTGGCTCCAGCCGGTGCCCGACCATCCCGATCCCCGGCTGGAGCGGACCGAATCGCACCTGCCCGGCAGTTACCGCAGGGCATTCCCGTCGACGATGCGGAAACAGTGGAACATCGGATCATTGACCGTTGGATTCGCCTCGCCCGCCGGGTGAAATGGCACCGGTCCGGATCCGGTGAGCCAGCCGTTCCGGGGGGTATTCGGACGACGCCGGGTAACCGTACCCAATTACCCATTGGTCGTTCCGCCGAAGGGGACGGCTCAGTCGTGGAGCGTGACGTCGGGCAGCGGGCGTCCGGCGGCGTCGAACAGTGCGGCTCCACAGTCACAGTGCTCGTCGGCGAGGCTCCGGGTGGCCGGCAGTTGCCAGACCAGCATCTCCCCGCAGCCGGGGCAGTCCAGGCTGACCAGGGTCTCGTCGGGTGGCGACCCCCAGGCCCGCACCGGCAGGCCCCGGTGGGTCAGCCCGGTCGGCGGCTGCCCGCCGGTCAGCATGACCAGCACCGCGTAGCGGTCGGTGCCGTCGTCGCGTACCGCGAGGGTGCAGCCGAGCGGGGCCAGCACCTCGGACAGGTGGTCGAGTTGGCGGATCGGCAGGTCGCCCCGGCCCAGCGTCGGGTCGGCCCCGGCGGCCCGCTGGACGACGCCGGTGTCGACGCCGGCCGGCTGCGCCCCGAAGGCCCGCACCCGCTCGGCCACGAACGCCGCCAGGGTGCCGGGCTCCTCCTCGCCGGTCCAGTCCATCTCGAACAGCACGCTGTCGACCCCGGTTCCCCGGGCCCGCTCGTCGGGGGTCAGGACCAGCTCCGCCAACTCCGTCACGACGGTCACGCTAGCAACCGCCGGGTGGCGGGCCGTCCGGGCCGGTCGCCCACGGTCGCCGCCCGCACCGGTGCGGCCCCGGACGCGGTCGGTGTGCTTGACCCCTCCGGAAGGGGAAACTAAACTCCGGCCGTTAACGTTCACAATTACCATAGTCGATATGTGCTGTCGAAACGCCGACGGTGAGGTCCAGGTCATCCCCGTGGCGGCGCAGCAGATCGGTGCCGACCGGCTTCGATGGAACCGGCAGGGCGCGTATCACCACCACCAGGAGGACGAAAGAAATGACGCAGGATCAGAATGGGCCGGCGGGCGGCGAGCGGAAAACGCTGAGCCGTCGCGTCGTCCTGACCACGCTGGGCGCGCTGCCCGTCGCGGCGGCCACGGCGGCCCTGGGGGCCACGGAGGCCTCGGCCGCCCCGGCGAGCATCAACCTGTCGGCGTCCCGGCAGACGATCAAGGGCTACGGCGCGATGACCCACGCCGGCTGGATCGGCGACCTGACCGCCGCCCAGCGGGAGACGGCGTTCGGCACCGGCGAGGGGCGGCTCGGCTTCTCCGTGCTGCGCATCCCGGTCGGCGAGAGCCAGGCGGACTGGAGCCGTGACCTGGCCACGGCCAAGCGCGCGGCCGAACTCGGGGTGACCGTCTTCGCCTCGCCGTGGAACCCCCCGGCCAGCATGATCGAGACGTTCACCCGGGGCAGCCAGACCAACGCCAAGCGCCTGCGGGCCAGCTCGTACGCGGCGTACGCGCAGTACCTGAACGACTTCACCGTGTACATGCGCAACAACGGGGTCAACCTCTACGCCATCTCCGTGCAGAACGAGCCCGACTACGCCCACGACTGGACCTGGTGGACCTCCGCCGAGATCGTCAAGTTCCTCAAGGAGAACTCCGGGGTGATCAGCACCCGGGTGATGGCGCCGGAGTCCTTCCAGTACGTCAAGTCGATGTCGGACCCGATCCTCAACGACGCCACCGCGCTGGCCAACGTCGACATCATCGGGGCACACCTCTACGGCACCTCGTACTCGAACTTCCCGTACCCGCTGTTCAAGCAGAAGGGCGCGGGCAAGGAACTGTGGATGACCGAGGTCTACTACCCGAACAGCAACGCGAACTCGGGTGACGCCTGGCCGGAGGCGCTCGACGTCGGCGAGCACATCCACCGGTCCATGGTCGACGCCGAGTTCCAGACGTACGTCTGGTGGTACCTGCGGCGCAGCTACGGCCCCATGCGCGAGGACGGCCAGATCAGCAAGCGGGGCGCGATCATGGCCCAGTACGCCCGGTTCGTGCGTCCCGGATACGTCCGCGTCGACGCCACGGCCAACCCGGCGTCGAACGTCTACGTCTCGGCCTACCGGAGCGGCAACACCGTGGTCATCGTCGCGGTCAACAAGAACACCTCGGCGGTGAGCCAGCAGTTCACCCTCTCCGGCGCCACCGCGTCGGGCAGCGTGCAGAACTGGCTGACCGACGGCAGCCGCAACGTCGCCCCGCAGAGCGCGCTGACCATGTCCAACGGCTCGCTGACCGTCAACCTGCCCGCGCGCAGCGTGATGACGTTCGTGACCAGCATCAACGGCACCACGCCGACCCCCACCCCGACCGTCACGCCCACGGCCACCCCGACGCCCACCCCCACTCCCACCCCGACCCCGACCCCCACTCCCACGGCGGGTGGCAGCGGACCCCGGGTCGGCTACACCATGAACACCTGGGACTCCGGCTTCACCGCCAGCATCAGCATCACCAACACCGGCACCGCGACGATCGACGGGTGGACGCTGGCCTTCACCCTGCCGTCGGGGCAGACCGTCACGTCGGCCTGGAGCGCCACCATCTCGCCCACCAGCGGCCAGGTGAGCGCCCGCAACGTCAGCTACAACGGCACGATCGCCCCCGGCGCCACCGTCGAGATCGGCTTCCAGGCCAACCACACCGGCAACACCGCCAAACCGACCGCGTTCACCCTCAACGGCATCCCCTGCACGGTGGCCTGACCGGCCGACCGGAGCAACCCCGTACGGCCGCCGCGGCACCGCGGCGGCCGTACCCGTTGCGGGCGCTTGCCCCTCACGTGGCGTGAGGGCAGATAGTCGGTGCCGTGGACGAACACCTGACCGTGGGACGGGTGGCGGAACTGGCCGGGGTCACCGTCCGGACGCTGCACCACTACGACGAGATCGGCCTGCTGACGCCGTCCGCGCGCACGGCGGCGGGGCACCGGGCGTACTCCGCCGGTGATGTGCAACGGCTGCGGGAGGTGCTCGGCTACCGGCGGCTCGGCTTCGGACTGCGGGAGATCGCGGCCCTGGTCGACGACCCGGCGACCGACCCCGTCGCGCACCTGTGCCGGCTGCGCGGTCTGCTGACCGACCAACGCGACCGGGCCGCCGCCATGGTGTCGGCCATCGACCGGGAACTGGAGGCGCGGGCGATGGGGATCGCGACGACACCGGAGGAACAACTGCGCGGGTTCGGCACGCAGTTGTACGACACCATCGGGTCCGCCTACCCGGCGACGCGGCGCACCGAACCACGGATCGCCGCGCGCCTCTGGGCCGCGCTGGGGGACGCCCGGACGGTGCTGAACGTCGGGGCCGGCACCGGTTCCTACGAGCCACCCGACCGTGCGGTCACCGCGGTGGAACCGTCGGCGGTGATGCGGGCCCTGCGTCCGGTGGGCGCGGCGTCGTGCGTGGCCGCCGACGCCGGGCGGCTGCCGTTCGGGGACCAGGCCTTCGACGCCGCGATGGCGGTCAGCACCGTCCACCACTGGCCGGACCCGATCGCCGGGCTGCGGGAGATGCGGCGGGTGGCCCGCCGCGTGGTGGTGTTCACCTACGACGCCGACGAGAGCGGTTGGCGGGACCGGTTCTGGCTGACCCGCGACTACCTGCCGGAGTTCGCCGGTCTGCTGGTCGACTGGCCCCCGCTGGGCGAGCTGACCCGCGCGATCGGCGGGCGCGCCGAGCCGGTCGACGTCCCGTGGGACTGCGCCGACGGCCTGTTCGAGGCGTACTGGCGGCGGCCGGAGGCGTACCTGGACGAGCGGGTGCGGCGCGCGGTGTCGGTGTGGACCCGGGTCGGGCCGCAGGCGGAACGACGGGCCGTCGGGATGCTCCGGGAGGATCTGGCCTCGGGTCGGTGGGCGCAACGCAACGGGGACCTGCTGCGCCGCGACTCCGCGGAGCTGGGCCTGCGCCTGCTCGTGGCGTGAGCAGCCGGCCGGGGGCCGCCGTGGGGCGCGGCCGACGTGGCTGTGCCGGCCGCTCCGCCGGACGCCCGGGTGGGACCGGCCGGGGCCGACGCGCAGTCAGCCCTGGCGGGTCGGTCGGATGGTCAGGTCGCCGATCTCGACGTCGTCGGGTTGGTCGATGGCGAAGGCGATCGCGCGGGCGACCGCGCCGGGGTCGAGGCCGAGCGCGGCCATGTCCCGCTGCACCTGTTCGCGTACCGCAGGGTCGTCGACGGCGTGGTCGACGAACTCGGTGCGGACGTAACCGGGGGAGATCGACGTCGTCCGCAGCGCTCCGGTGGTGCTCTCCTGCCGCAGGCCCTCCAGCAGGGTGCGCACCGCGTTCTTCGTCCCGGCGTACACCGCCTGGGTGGGAACGATCTTCAGGCCGGAGGTCGAGACGACCGTGACGAGGTGACCGCTGCCCTGGTGGGTGAAGACGGGCAGGGCGGCGGCGATTCCGTGCAGGATGCCCTTGACGTTCACGTCGACCATCGCCGACCAGCCCTCGACGTCCAGCTCGGCGACGGTGCCGATCCTGCTGATCCCGGCGTTGCCCACCAGGACGTCCAGCCGACCGAAACGCTCGACGGAGAGGGCGACCAGGGACCGCAGGTCGTCCGGGGCGGTGACGTCGACCCGGGCGGCGACCGCCGTGCCACCAGTGGTTGCGATCTCGGCGACCAGGCGGTCGAGCCGGTCGGTACGGCGGGCGCCGAGGACGACGGACGCGCCGAGCGCGGCCAGGTGGCGGGCGGTCGCCGCGCCGATGCCGCTGCTGGCACCGGTGATCGCGACGACCTTTCCGGGGATGGTCATGATGCTCCTCGGGGTAGAGTGGACACATGTCCGGTTACTCCGACGAGCCTAACGGACACGTGTCCGCTTCTGTCAAGGGTGCGGCGGCGTCCCGCGCCGACGCGCGACGCAACCGCGAACGCATCCTGCGCGCGGCCCGCGACCTGGTGCACGAACCGGGCGAGCTGAGGCTCAACGCGGTGGCGAAGGCCTGCGGCATCGGGCAGGGCACCCTGTACCGGCACTTCCCCACCCGGGAGGACCTGCTCGTCGAGGTGTACCGCCACGAGGTCGACGACCTGGTCGCCGCGGCCCCGCACCTGCTGGCCACCCACCCGCCGGTGGCGGCGTTGGCGACCTGGTTCGACCGGGTGGCCGCCTACGCCCGGGTCAAGCGGGACGTGTTCGCCGCCGTCGAGGCGGCGACCGGGCGTGACCTCGCCGCGCACAGTCTCGGCCCGATCGGCGAGGCGGTGGAACTGCTGCTCGCCGCCGGCCGCTCGGCCGGCAGCATCCGCGCCGACGCCGAGGCCCGGGACGTCATCGTCCTGATCGGTTGGCTCTCCCGACTGGACGACACCGAACTCGACAGCCGGGGGCCGCGCCTGCTGGCCATCCTCGTCGACGGCCTCCGCGCGCCCGGCCGGTGAACCGGCCCTGACGGCCCGCGTCTCGCCGGCCGGTGCGGCGTCGCAGCGGCCGAGGAGGCACCGACCCGGGTGGAATTGTCACCGGCAGCGGCTAACCTGCCTCCCATGGCGAGCGCCGAACTCGACGAGTTGATCGTCACCGACGCGGACGCGCTGCGCGCCTGGCTGTCGGCCCACCACGCCACCTCGCCCGGAGTGTGGCTCGCCCTCACCCGCAAGGGCGGCACCGTCACGACGCTGACCTGGCAACAGGCGGTCGACGAGGCGCTGTGCTTCGGCTGGATCGACGGGCAGGCCCGCAAGCGGGACCAGGAGAGCTCCTGGATCAGGTACACCCCCCGCAGGCCGCGCAGTGCCTGGTCGCAGCGCAACGTCGCGCACGTGGCCCGGCTGGAGGAGCAGGGGCGGATGCAGCCCTCGGGCCGGGCGGCGGTGGAGGCCGCCAAAGCGGACGGGCGGTGGGCGGCGGCCTACGCCCCGCCGTCGGAGGCCGAGGTTCCGGCCGACCTGCTCGCCGCCATCGCCGCCGACCCCGCCGCCCAGGCCATGTTCGACGTGCTCACCAGCACCAACCGGTTCGCGCTCGGCCACCGCCTCAACGCCGTCAAGCGGGCGCAGACCCGCGAACGGAAGATCGGCGAGTTCGTTGCGATGCTGGCCCGCCACGAGACGATCCATCCGCAGAAGGCCAGGCCACCACGCACACCGTGAGCACGGGCGACCGCCTACCGCCGCGTCGCGCGCCAGTCGTCGGCGCGCAGCGCGTAGGTGTAGCCGTCCACCCAGCCCCGTTCGGCGTGCCAGGAGTCGCCGACGCCGTGCTGCTCCCGACGCATCCCGACCTTCTCCAGCACCCGGACCGAGGCCAGGTTGTCGGCGAAGCACCCGGCGGTGATCCGGCGGACACCCAACCGGTCGAAGGCGTGGCCCACCATCACGGCGACCGCCTCGGTGGCGTAGCCCCGGCCGCCGTGGGCCGGGTCGAAGATGTAGCCGAGCTGCGCCTCCGTCCGGGGTGGCCGGCCCGGCTGGCCCATCCCGTCCACCACGTCGAGCGAGACCGTGCCGATCACCAGGTCGTCCAGGGTCACCGCCATGCCGTGGTCGTCGGGGTCCGCCGCCGCGCGTCGCCAGGCCGCCCGGAACGCCGCCGGCTCCACCTCGGTCCGCAACAGCCAGTAGGTGACCTCGGGCAGGTTGCGGTATTCGAGGATGCGGTCGACGTCCCCGTCCCGTACCGGGCGCAGTCGCAGGCGTGCGGTGCGCAGTGTGGTGCCGTCCATGCGGCGGGACTCTAACCGACCCGCGAGGGTGACCGGGCCCGGGTGGCGGACGGAGGGCCCCGGGTGGCCGGCGGACGGCGTCCCGGCGGCGTCCGCCCGGGTGCCGGTTCCGGCGGCGGAACCGGCGGTTCCGGTACGCGCAGATCCGAAGTGTCAGGTAGGCGACGCTGCCCGCGCGAGCACTCCGCAGGTCCGGGTCGGCACCCCTGCGGAACCCCTCTGACCTGGGAAAACTGGTAGGAACGGATCGAGACTCAGCTACCCGCCGACGGCGGGGAGCGGGGTCGATTTCCGCCGGTCACCTGCGCGGTACGAGGGCATCAGGCACGCGGTCCAGAGCCGAACTGCGGCCTCGTCCCTTCCTCCGTGGGTGGCCCACCGCCCCCCGATGAGGGAGAACACGTCATGTCCCTGGTGCACCGTCTCCACCCACGGACGGCCTTCGTCGCCGCCCTGCTGTTGCTCGCCGGCCTGCTCGTCGCCCCCACCCCCGCCTCGGCCCGCGACCCCGGGCGGTCCGCCCCGCCGGCCCGGGCGTCCACACTCCACCGCCCGCTGCCGGCCGCGCCGACCGCCACCGTGGCGGCCCGGCCGAAACCCCCGCCGGCCCCGGCCGCACCCACCGCCACCCGCTTCCGCACCACGGCCACGGTCACCTGGAAGGCGCCGGCCTCGCCGGACACCGCCATCACCGGGTACGCGGTGACCGCCTACCGCGACGGAAAGAAGATCCGCTCGGTCTCCTTCGACGCCTCGAAGACCAGCCGGAAACTCTCGGGGCTGGCGGCGAAGGGTCGCTACACCTTCACCGTGGCGGCGAAGAACGCCGCCGGGACCGGCCCGGCCAGCCCGCGCTCGAAGGCCGCCAAGCTGCTCGCGCTGCCGGCCGCCCCGACCATCATCGCGGTCACCGCCGACACCGCCTCGGCCGTGCTGAGCTGGACCCCCGGCCCGGACGGCGGCTCGCCGATCACCGGCTACCAGGTCACCCCGTACGTGGCCGGGGTGCCGCAGGCCGCCCAGACGTTCGGCCCGGCCACCACCAACACGGTGACCGGCCTGACCCCGACCACCACCTACCGTTTCACCGTGGCCGCCCGCAACGCGCAGGGCACCGGCCCGGAGTCGCCGCTGTCCGAGGCGGTCACCGCCAACGTGTCGCCGACGCTGCTGTTCGACGCGCCGACCGCCGCCACCGTCGGGGTCGCCTACACCGCCACCCTGAACGTCACCCACGGCGTGCCACCGTTCACCTGGTCGGTGGCCTCCGGCGCGCTACCTCCCGGGTTGATCCTCAACCCGGTCACCAACGGCATCTCCGGGGTGCCGACCACGGCCGGTGACTACCCGGTGGTGATCCGGGTGGTCGACGCGACGGCCAGGTCCGGCACCCGGCTGATCGTGTTGACCGTCAACCAGGCGCCCGTCCTGAACTTCCCGGCACCGCCGTTGGCCGAGGTCGACGCGATCTACGCCGACCTGCTCACCGTCGTCGGCGGCACCGCGCCGTTCGTCTGGGGGCTGGCTGACGGCGCGCTGCCACCCGGGCTGACCCTCGATCCGGCCACCGGGCTGATCTCCGGCCGGCCGACCGTTGCCAACACGTACCCGGCCACCATCCGGGTCACCGACGCCAACGGCTTCACCGCCACCAGGCTGATCCGGTTGGTGGTGCAACCCAGGAGCGTGGTCACCCTGACCGCCTCTACCAACGTCACCACCTTCGGCACCCCGGTGCACTTCGAGGTGGTCATCGGGCCGGGCCAGGCCGACGGGACCGTGACGCTGATCGACGAGGAACCCAACGGGGTCGAGGCGAGGCTGGGGACGTTCCCGGTGGCGCTGAACCGGTCCTCCTTCGACCTGCAAATGCCGGCGTTCGGTCTCAACGTGTTCCGGGTGCAGTACGACGGGGTCGACCCCAACGCCGAGGCAGTCTCGAACAAGGTCGCGGTCGAGGTTTCCGCCGCACCGGGCCAACTGGAGATCAACCAGTTCGCCCAGTCCGGCCTCACCGGTCTCAGCGACCAGTACATCACGGTCACCAACACCACTCAGCTCGACCTGCCGATCGCCGGGTTCCGGATCGAGGCCCCCGGCGGTGTGGTCGTCGTCATCCCGGGCAGCGCGCGAACGCTCCCACCGCGTCGCGGGTTCCTGGTGGTGGGCCCCACCTACTCCTTGCCCAACATCCAGCCCGATCTGGTCGTGTCAGGTCTGGGTCAGGACGGCCTGCGACTGGTCGCGCCGGACACGGCGCACACTGTCACCGACTCGGCCGGCTCCACGCCGGGCTTCTTTGAGGGCACCCCGCTGCCGGCCTTCGGCAGCCCACCGTTCGTGCCCTATGCCTGGAACCGGCTGCTCGTCGGTGGCAAGCCGCAGGACACCAACGACAACGCGGCGGACTTCCGGCTGGTGGCGACCGTGCTCGGCCCGATCAACGGGGTGCCGTCGGCATTGGGCACCCCGTCGCCGCAGAACAGTCTGGGCACCTACCAGCAGAACAACGCAATGCAGTCGACGCTGCTCGACCCGGGCGTGGCCCAGGGCGTCGCTCCCAACCGGGTCCGGGTCAACGGCAGCCCGGGAACGTTGACCATCCGGCGCACCATCACCAACCGGTCCAGCGCGCCGATCACCCAGGCCCGGGTCAGGATCACCAGCCTGAGCCAGGAGAACGGGGCACCGCTGCCCGGCGGCTCGTCCCCGGCCATCCACTCCAACCTGCGGCTGGTCAATCCGGTCAACCCGACCAGTTCGATCACCATCAGCACCGGGGAGACACTGCTGGTCTGGAACCTGTCGATGGACGCGCCGGCCACCAGTCCGCCCGGCGGTGGGCTGGCCACCACCTTGAACATCCCGTTCGACCTGGGTGGTCTGCGGCCGGGCGGACAGGTGCACATCGCCCTCACCTTCGCCGTCGACACGCCGGGCACGTTCTGGATCGCGTACGACATCGACGCCCTCGGCACCGGTGACACCCCGACCATCGCGGGCACCGGGAAGACGGCCACGAAGGCGAAGTCGGCCAAGCAGCGGGCGCTCGACGCCCGCCGGCTGGCCGAGTCCACGAAGTTGAGCCTGATCACCGGCACCGTGCGCTGAGGCGTCGTCGTCGGGCTGCGGGTGGCGGGTCACCGCGACCGCCACCCGCACCGCCCCGGCGGCGACCGTCGTTGACCAGGACATGAACGGGGGAGCGATGGCACCGACCGGACGGCCCGTCTACGGCCTGTGCGTGCACGGGCTGGACGAGGTCGAGGAACTCGCCCCGGCCGGCAGCCGCCCGGGGTGGCCGTCGGTGCGGATCCGGCAGACCACCGCCGCGCCGCCGCCATCGGCCCCCCTCGACCTCGACGGCGGGGTACGGGTCCTCGCCGACGGGCGCACCCTCGCCGTGGACCGGCGGCGCGGCACCGCCACCTTTTACGGGCCGCCGCTCGCACCCGACCTGCTCGCCCACCCCTACCTCGCCCCGGTGGCGACCGTCTTCAACCGGTGGGCCGGCCGGGAGACCTTCCACAGTGGCGCGTTCGTGCACGCCGGGCGGGCCTGGGCGGTGGTCGGCCCGCGTACCGCCGGCAAGAGCAGCCTGCTCGCCGCCCTGGCCGCCCGGGACGTGCCGGTGGTCGCCGACGACATCCTGGTCGTCGACCACACCGAGGTCCACGCCGGTCCGCGCTGCGTCGACCTGCGGGAACCCGTGCCGGGGCCGGCACTGCCCACCCGGACGGTCCGGGCCGGTGACCGGCTGCGGGTAGCCCTGCCGCCGATCGCCGAACGGACCCCGCTGGGCGGCTGGCTCTTCCTCGGCTGGGGCCCGACGCCGGCGGTGACGCCGGTGCCCCCGGCCGAGTTGCTGGCCCGGCTCGCCGGATGCCGGTCCTGGCGCGGGCTGCCCACCGACCCGGCCGCACTGCTGGGCCTCGCCGCCCTGCCGGCGTGGGACCTCACCCGGCCGCGTGACTGGGCCGCGTTCGGGCCGACCCTGCGGTTGGTCGAGCGGACCCTCACCGCCGCGCGGGCCGTGGCGGCGTCCCGGTGACCGCACCGCGGGCCACCAGCGTGGCGGTCCGGCACCTCGCCCTCGACGCGGCCGCCGTGGCGACCAGCGCCCGGCTGGCCGACCGGGGGGTGCCGGCCGTCCTGCTCAAGGGGGCCGGACTGGCCCGTCGGCTCGGCACCGAGGGCAGCCGGGTCTACTCCGACGTCGACCTCCTGGTCGCGCCCGACGACTACGACCAGGCGGGGCGGATCCTCACCACGGCGGGCTTCCGCAGCGCTTTGCCGCCGGGCCGCCCCGATCCCCGGCTGCTCTGGCACGAACGTCCCTGGCACGCGCCCGGTCCGGTGCCGCTCGTCGTCGACCTGCACCGGGGTTTCCACGGGGTGGGCGACCCGCAGGCGTTCTGGACCCTGCTGTCCGCGTCGGCGGAGTCGCTGCCGCTGGCCGGCGGCACGGTGGCCGTCCCCGACGTGGCCGCCACCGCCCTGCTGGTCGCCCTGCACGCCGCGGCCCCGGGTCGGTCCGGCCGGCCGTACGCCGACCTGCTGAGGGCGTTGCGGGTCTTCCCGGTCGAGGTGTGGCGGGCGGCCGCCGTGCTCGCCGGGCAGACCGACGCGGTGCCGGCGTTCGGCTTCGGGCTGCGTCTGGCGCCGGGGGGCGCGGAACTGGCGGACCGCCTCGGCCTGCCCCGGCGGACGAGCCGGACGCAGTGGGCCGCCGTGCGCCGGGTCTCCGGCCCCGCCTACGTGCTGGCCCGGCTCGCCGAGCTGCCCGCGGGACGGGACCGGTGGCGGCACCTGGTGCCGTATCTTCTGCCGCCGCCGACCGCGATGCGGCACGGCAGCCGGCTGGCCCGGCGTGGTCCGGTCGGTCTGCTGGCCGCGTACCTGCTGCGTTTCGCCCGGCAGGTCGCCAGCCTGCCGACGGCGGTGCGGGAGCTGCGGACCGCGACCCGGTTGGCGCGGCGCTCCGGCCATGGCTGACCGCCGCCGGTCGATCCCGCGTGCCGTGGCGCGCGCGCTGCGCCGGGGCGGCCTGCCGGCGGTCCGGACGGCCCTCTGGGCGGGCCGGGCGGTCCGTCAGGCCCGCCGGCAACTCGCCCGGCACGGCCTGACCGACCTGAGGCTGCCGGCGCCGCCGCCCGACGCCGCCGCCCACCGCGCGGTGGTGTTCGGCGTGCTGCGGCGGACGGGGGCCACCTGCCTGGAACGCTCCCTGGTGCTGCAACGCTGGTACGGCGGTCAGCGGGTCGCCCGGACGGTCGTGATCGGGGTGACCGCCCCGAGCGCCGGTTTCCACGCCCACGCCTGGCTCGACGGTGACACCGACGCCGAACGGGAGGCCATGGTGGAGATCCTCCGTCGGCCCACCCCGCCGGACTGGCTGGGCCGGGTGGGCCGACGGCGGTCACGCCCCCGCTAGCAGGCCGTGTCGGTGCAGGTCGTCGAGGAAGGCCGTGACATCGGCGCTCGCCCGCTCCCGGTCCACGGCGGCGTCGTCCATCAGGGTGGTGACCAGGTCGTGCTGGGTCGCGCCGTCGACCAGGCGTTGCCACAGCAACGCCGCGCGGCGGTCGAGCCCGAAGTAGACGGACCGGGCGGTGTCCAGGACGACCACCTCGTCGCCGGCCTGCCGCCAGGCCACCCGGGTCGGATCCACCCGGTGCACGCCTTCCCGCCGGCTCATCCACCCACCTCCGCGTCGGCTCCGGACCGCCGCCCGCCGGCCGGCGGCACGGTCTGCGGCGGGCACCCGGGGGCGGGGGTGGTCGCGAGCCAGAGCTGCTGGACCAGGGCGGCGGTGCCGCCGGGGATCGGCCAGCGGGACCAGGTGTCACGCAGCGCGGTCACGTCGACCAGCTCCGGAACCGCGCCGGTGCCGTCCCAGGAGCGGACGAACTCCCGGGTCGGGGTGCGCAGGAAGACCTCGCGGAAGTGGGCCTTGCGCCGGGGCGCGGTGATCTCGGCCGGCAGGGTGTCGCCGACGATCTCGGCGAGCAGCCCGTCCCGGGAGGTGCGGTGCCGCTTGCCGGCCAGGGCGGTGAGCGCCGCCAGGAAGCCGTGGTCGAGCAGCGGGTGCACCGGGGTGACGCCGTGGTCCTCGGCGACGGCGGTGAAGGCCGAGCGGGTGATCACCAGGTCACGGCGGCGGGCGTGCCAGGCGATGCGGGGGCCGAGCCGGCGGGGTTCGGCCCGCTGCTCGGCCCGCACCGCGCGGTCGACCTGTCGGGCCGTCTCCGCCGGCAGCCACGGGAACAGCCGCCCCGGCCGACGCCGGCGCGGCAGTTCCCGGGCCAGGACGCGGGCCCGGGCCAGGTGGGCGCGGGCCGACCGGGGTGGTGGCCGCCGCCAGCCCGCCAACACCTGGTCCCCGCCGAGGCCGGTGAGCAGGCTTCCGCCGCCGGCCAGCTCCAGCAGCGGCAGGTGCAGGTGCAGGTTCACCGGATGCCGTACCCCGTAGCGGTGCAGGAACCGGCCGGCGACCGGGCCGACCAGGTCGAGGTCGTCGTCGGCCCGCAGGACCTCCCACCCGGCCCCGACGCCGAGGGCCGCGACGACCCGATGCTGCCAGGGTGACTCGTCGGCCCGGGGAGCGCCGGTGAACCGCCAGGTGACCGGGAACGGCTCGGGCAGCCCCTCCCGCCGGGCCGCCCGGACGGCGACGGCGAGAACCAGCGACGAGTCCAATCCGCCGGAGAAGCTCACCACGCACGGCGGCCGGCGCAGCGCGGGCAGCACCGCCCGGTCCAGCGCGGCGAGCGGGTCCGGTGCGGCCGGGGCAACGGTCCGCGGCATCGGCGGGCCCGCGCCCAGCACGGTGCCGGTCGCGATGTCGAACGGGGTCGGACGGGGCATGGGCGGCACCTCAATCGCGGGTCAGGGTCCCCCGGGCGGTGGCGACGCGCAGCGCGCGGCCGAAGACCCAGGTCGACAGGGGCAACAGCAGGAGGGCGGCGGCCAGCAGGGTGAGCGCCGAGGTGCCCCAGGCATCGCCGGCCAGCGCGGCACGCAGGCCGTCCAGCGCGATCCGGCTGGGCAGCACGGCGGTCAGCGGGGGCAGCACGCCGGGGAGCACGGCCACCGGGAAGTACGTCCCGGACAGGAAGGACACCCCGACGACCAGCAACCGGGCCACGGCCTCGCCGTGCCCGGCGGCGACGGCGAACGCGGTCAGCCCGATACCGATCCCCATCATCGCCGCGCTGCCGGCCACCAGGACCACGGCGACCCCCCACCAGTCGGCCCGCCCGGTGTGCAGGCCGAGCAGCGTGTGCAGCAGGAGCAGGTAGACCCCGGCGCGCAGCAGCGCCAGCAGGAACGGGTACGCAGCCGTGCCCACCGCGAGGGCGTACGCCGGCACCGGCTGGGCGGCCAGCAGCTCCAGCGTGCCACTGCGTTGTTCCCGGGCCACCCGGGAGGTCAGCTGGGTGCTCGCGGCCTGGAGCACCAGCATGAAGGTGATGCCGACCGCGACGAAGTCGAAGTAGGTCGTCGCGCCCGGCAGGCGCTGCGCTTGCGGTGCGGAGAACAACCGGGAGATGAACAGGAAAACCAGCAGGTTCACCGCCCCGAACACCAGGTCGAGCAGCAGCGGCAACCGGAGCATCCGGCGTTCGCCCAGGTCCCGTCGGAGCAGGGCGAGCACGGCCCGACCGCCCGCCCCCGGCCCGAGCCGGGGTGCCGGGGCGGGGACGGGCGGAGCCGGGCGGCGGTGCGGGCGCGCGCCGGTCAGCGGCGTCATCCGGCCGCCACCAGGGTGAGCCGTTGCCGGCAGTGCCGGCCGTCGTCGGCGTGGTGGGAGGCGACGACACAGGTCAGCTCCGTCCGCCGGTCGATGCTCTGCCAGAGCAACCGTCGACCTTCCTCGTCGAGGGAGCGCCCCGGCTCGTCGAGGAGCAGGAGCGCGGGGGCGGCGACGAGCGACCGGGCGATGCTGATCCGGGCGCGCATGCCGGCCGAGCAGCGGGCGACCGGCAGGCTGGCGTAGCGGGCGATGCCCAACTCCTCCTCGATCCCGGTGACGGCGGCGGGGACGGCCCGCCGGGGGAGCCGGAGTCGGGCGACGAGCGTGATGTTCTGGTGCGCGGTGAGCTGCTCGTAGAGACCCTGCTCCGGGGCCAGGCACACATCGGTCGCGCGCCGGGCGTCCGGTGAGCCGACCGGGTGGCCGGCGACGGTGGCCTGCCCGGTGCTCAGGGTCAGCGTGCCGGACAGGCACCGCAGCAGGGTCGTCTTGCCGGCCCCGTTCGGCCCCGCCAGGAGCACCCGTCCACCGGCACCGACGTCGAGGTCGAGGTCGCTGAAGACGACGCGTCGACCGAACCGCCGGCCCGCCCCCCGCAGCCGCAGCATCGGAATCCGGTGCCCACCGCCGGCTCAGAGCAGGGAGCCGTCGCCCTGTCCGCCCAGACCGTCGTCGGGGCCGACGGTGCCGCCCTGGGTGAGTTCGGCGAGGGTGCCGAGCCGGGTGACGGTCGGGGGTCGGTAGCCCGGGGTTTCGGATGCGGTGGGGGTGGCGTCGATGTCGCGGAGTGAATCCATGTCAGTTCCTTACTCCGATAGGCGTCTGCCCAGGCTGACCCCGTTTGCGAGATCGAACGGGCAATTTTTGTGGATGTTAGCTTATACACGCATATGTCTACCATCGACATGACCGGCCGGATGTCGCTGGCCCGTCCCCGGAATAAACGCGTCGTCGCGCGAGTGGTCACGGCGGCACGCCGGTGGTTCCTCCGGCCGGGTCGCACCCGGACGGACCTGGCGTCGTCCGGGGCCGTCGCCTGCCGGGGGCCGTTGACCAGCCCGGGTTGTGAGGGCGTCGACGATCCACTGTGCACAGTCCCGCCGGTCTCGGCCCGGGGTGCCGGACGGTCCGTTTCCGGTGCCGTCGCGGCGGTGACGACTTCGGGTGGGGACGGGACGGGGGCAATTTCGACCCACTGTTTCGCTTTCCGCAACCCTTCCTTGCGTCGTGTCGATAATCGAATCGATGCTGCTCGGCGCTGCCCGCTATTCGTCTTTCACTACCTCGTTGCGTATATCGAGAATGCCAGGCTTGAGAGTTGCGCCGGGTTCAGGGCGCGGCATGTCCTACGTTGCTGATTTCGCCTATAGTGCGGCATTGTTGGATTTCCGCCGGTCGGCACGCAGCCCGGGGGAGTGACTGCGGGAGGCACGGATGGCGGGCTATCGGCCGCCTTTGACCCGGCGGTCGACGGCACGACCAGCCGGGGACGCCGATCCCGAGGTCGGGGTGAAGCCACCGCCCTGGCAGCGGTTCACCACGACCGATGTCGACGAGGTGCTCGCCTTCTTCCGGGCGTCCTTCGCCGATGTCAGCATCATGCACTCCGCCGTCGGCGCCGAGGGCGTGCAACTGCGGGGCATGGGCACCATGCTCGGTGATGTCGCGCTGAACGGCCTGCACTACTCGGCCGGTGTCGAGGTGTCCGGCATCGCGCGGGAATTCGTCAGGGTCATCCAGGTGCGCGCCGGACGCCTCGTCGTCACCGACGGCCGGGACACCTACCGCGTGACACCGGGCCACGTGGTGCTGCTGCCCACCGACGTCACGCTCAAGCTCGAGTGCGACGCCCTCGAATCGTTCACCGTCGGACTCCCGACGACACTGATCGAACAGGTCGCCCGGGGCCGGGAGGGCCCCGGGGCGGGGGTGCGCTTCGAGAGCCTCCGCCCGATGTCGCGCGGGCTGGAGCGGCACTGGCTGGGCACCCTGGCGTACGTGCGGCAGGTGGTGCTGGCCGACGACGACCTGGCCGGTAATCCGCTGATCGTCCGGCAGGTCCGGCACATGCTGGCCACGGCGGCGCTGGCGGTCTTCCCGAGCAACTCCAGCGTCCCCCGGCAGCGGGACCCGGGCACCGTCTCGCCGGCCGTCGTACGCCGGGCGATGGACTACGTCCAGGCGCACACCGACCGGTACGTGTCGCTGGCGGAACTGGCCGAGGCCGCCGGGGTGTCCGCCCGGGGTTGCAGTACGCGTTCCGCCGCTACCACGACACCACCCCGGCCCGGTACGCCCGACGGGTCCGGCTGGACCGCGCCCACCGCGACCTGCTCGACGGTGACCCGGCGGCCGGCGACACCGTCGCGGCGATCGCCGCCCGGTGGGGATTCGTGGACGCGAAGCGGTTCGCCACCGACTACCGTGCCGCCTACGGCCAGCCGCCGAGCCACACCCTGCGGTCCTGATCCAGCAGGTCCCGCCACCGGGCGGCCCGGCGCAGCACCGGCCGACGGACCACGCCCGCCGGTGCGCCGCCGGTCGGCGTGTTTGGATGGTCGGGTGGAGTTCACCGTGACAGACGCGCCGGACCGGGAGCGGTTCGAGGCGCGCGACGAGACCGGGGCGCTGGCGGGAGTGGTCACCTACCAGTTGACCGGGGCCATCATCGCCTACACGCACACCGAGGTCGACCCGGCGTTCGAGGGGCGGGGCGTCGGCTCGACGCTGGCCCGCGCGGTCATGGACGACGCCCGCTCCCGGGGCCGTACGGTGGTGCCGATCTGCCCGTTCCTCGCCGACTGGCTGGGCCGGCACCCGGAGTACGCGGACATCGTGGCCCGCTCCACCCGTCGGATCAGGTAGCCCGGCGGCCCGGGGGCGGCTGCCTCCCGGTTGGTGAGCGGGCGTGCGCGCAGCGCATCGGCGGGCGGCGCATCCTTGACGGGGTCTGATTGTTGCGTTGACAATTCCAGCCTGTTAACGCTCACAACGCCGAGGAATCCCCCATGCCCTCCGCAGTTCCCCGGAACCACCACCGCACCCCCACCCCCCGCCGCACCCGCACGGTCGTCGCCGCCACCGTGCTCACCCTCCTCGCCGCGCTGGCCCCCGCCACCTCGGCCCCGGCCGCCGCCGCCGACGTCACCGACGGGCTGCTGCTGCGCTACGACCTCGACCAGCGCACCGGCACCACCGTCGTCGACACCTCCGGCCACGGCAACGACGGCACCCTGGTCGGCGGCGGCACCTGGACCGGCACCGACGGGCTGCTGCTCGACGGCGTCGACGACCACGTGAAACTGCCCGACAACCTGCTGTCCGGCCGCTCCTCGCTCACCGTGGCCGTGGACGTCCTGGTCGACCCGGCACAGCAGACCCCGTACTTCCTCTGGGGCCTGGGCAACCCGGCCACCTCCGCCGCCGGCACCGGCTACCTGTTCGCCAGCGGCGACGCCTTCCGCGCCGGCATCACCACCACCAACTGGGCCGGCGAGAAGGTCACCGGCACCGGCGGCAACCTGCCCCGGGGCGTGTGGAAGTCGGTCGTCTACACCCAGACCGGCACCACCGGCACCCTCTACGCCGACGGCGTGCAGGTGGCCCGCAACACCGCCGTCACCGTGCCGCCCAGCGCCGTCGGCAACGGCGTCACCACCGCCAACCACCTGGGCCGGTCCAACTACGCCACCGACCGGTTCCTCAAGGGACGGGTGGCGAACTTCCGGATCTACGACCGGGCCCTCACCGCCGCAGAGGTCGCGGTGGTCGCGCAACCCGGGGAGTCCGACCAGGACCGGGCCGAGGCGGCCGCCGCCGCCCTGACCCTGGTGCACGCCGACGACGTGCGCGGCAACCTGACCATGCCCGCCACCGGCCGGTACGACGCGACAGTCCGCTGGCGTTCGGCCCGACCCGAGGTGGTCGCCGCCGACGGCGTGGTGCGTCGTCCGGCGCACGGCACGGGCGACACGACGGTGCCGGTGACCGCCACGGTCACCGTCGGCGCCGGCACCGTCGAACGGACCATCACGCTGACCGTCCGCGAGCTGCCGGCCCCCGCGCCGTACGCCGGCTACGCGTTCAGCTACTTCACCGGCAACTCCATCGCCGGGGAGAAGATCTACTTCGCCGCCAGCCGGGGCAACAACGCCCTCCAGTGGACCGAGGTCAACGGCGGCCAGCCGAAACTGGAGTCGACCCACGGCACCCGGGGCCTGCGCGACCCGTTCCTGATCCGCAGCCCGGAGGGGGACCGGTTCTTCCTGATCGCCACCGACCTGTCGATCGGCCGTAACGGCGACTGGGACGCCGCCCAGCGCCGGGGCAGCCGCTACCTGGAGGTGTGGGAGTCCACCGACCTGGTCAACTGGTCGGCGCAGCGGCACGTCGAGGTGTCCCCGCCGACCGCCGGCAACACCTGGGCACCGGAGGCGTACTGGGACGCCGAGCGCGGCGAGTACCTGGTCTTCTGGGCCTCGAAACTGTTCGCCGAGAACGACCCGGAGCACACCGGCAACACGTACAACCGGATGCTGGCCGCCACCACCCGCGACTTCGTCACGTTCAGCCCGGCGACGATCTGGCAGGACCGGGGCGAGTCGCGGATCGACTCCACGATGATCCGCGAGGGCGACACCTACTACCGGTTCACCAAGGACGAGGGCGGCGGTGGCACCGGCTGCTCCGACATCATCCAGGAGAAGTCCCCCTCGCTGACCGCCGTGGACCTGCCCGGCCGACCCGCCTGGACGATGCTCGACTCGTGCATCGGCCGCGACGCCGGCACCTCCGCCGTGGAGGGGCCCACCGTGTTCAAGGCCAACCCCGGCGACACCTCCGGCTCGCGGTACTACCTGTTCGTCGACGAGTACGGCGGCCGGGGCTACATCCCGCTGGGCACCGACGACCTGGCCAGGCCGAACTGGAAGGTGCCGGCCTCCTACCGGCTGCCGGCCAGCCCCCGGCACGGGACCGTCATCCCGGTCACCCGCGCCGAACTCGACGCGCTGACCGACGCGCCGCCCCCGGTGGCGGCCAACGCCGACGGGGTGGTGGCCCACTACCGGCTCGACCAGGCCACCGGTGGCACGGTCACCGACGACTCCGGCAACGGCCACCACGCGACCCTGGCCGGTGACGCCCGCTGGGACTCGGGCAGCCTCACCCTCGGCGGCACCGACGGCCACGTCGACCTGCCCGACAACATCATGTCCGGGCTGGACGAGATCACCGTGTCGATGGACGTGAACATCGCCGCCGACCAGGCCACCCCGTACTTCGTCTGGGGGCTCGGCAACACCGACTCCGCAGGCGTCGGCAACGGCTACCTGTTCACCACCGGCAACGACTACCGGACCTCGATCAGCCTGGGCAACTGGACCGGCGAACAGACCGTCACCGGCGGCCGGGCGCTGCCCCGGGGGGTGTGGAAGACCCTGACGTACACCCTGAACCGGGCCGGCACCGCCCGGATCTACCTGGACGGGGTGCGGGTGGCCGAGAAGACCGGGCTGACCCTCGCGCCCGGCGACATCGGCGGCGGCCGGACCACCGCCAACTACCTGGGCCGCTCCCAGTACGCCAGCGACCGCTACCTCAAGGGCCGGATCCGCGACTTCTCCCTCTACAACCGGGCGCTCACCGACGCCGAGGTGGCCGCGCTCGGCAGCAACGGCACCAGCGTCGTCGCCGTCGAACTCGACAGCCTCAAGGTGCCGGCCGTCGTGGACGCCGCCAGCGGCACGATCACCCTGCCGGTCCGGCCGGGCACCGACCTGACCAGCCTCGCCCCGCGCTACCTGGTCGCCCCGACCTCGACGGTCAGGCCCGCCGGGCCGCGCAACTACACCCGACCGGTGACGGTCACCGTCACCAGCGCCGCCGGGGCCAGCCGGGCCTGGACGGTGCGGGCGGTGCCGATGAACACCCCGGTGCTGCCCGGGTACAACGCCGACCCGAACATCGTCCGGTTCGGCGACACCTACTACATCTACGGCACCACCGACGGCTTCCCCGGCTGGGGCAGCTCGACGTTCACCGTGTGGTCCAGCCGCAACCTGGTCGACTGGACCGGCCACGACACCATCCTCGACCTCGGCCCGGACGTCAGCTGGGCGGACACCAACGCCTGGGCGCCGGCCGCGATCGAGAAGAACGGAAAGTACTACCTGTACTTCTCGGCCCAGCAGAACATCGGCGTGGCGGTGGCCGACTCGCCGCTCGGGCCGTTCGTCGACCCGCTCGGCCGGCCCCTGGTGAGCAAGGCCGACTACGGCAACGCCCAGCAGATCGACCCGGCGGTCTTCACCGACGACGACGGGAAGAGCTACCTGTACTGGGGCAACGGCACCCCGTACGTGGTCCCGCTGAACGACGACATGATCTCCTACGACGTCGCCCGGCGGGTCCGGCTGACCGGGCTCACCGGCTTCCGCGAGGGCCTGTTCCTGCACAAGCGCAACGGGGTGTACTACCTGTCCTGGTCGATCGACGACACCGGCAGCGAGAACTACCGGGTCGGCTACGGCATGGGTGCCAGCCCGCTCGGGCCGTTCACCAGCCGGGGGGAGATCCTCACCAAGGACCCGGCCCAGGGCATCCTGGGCACCGGGCACCACTCGATCGTCCAGGTGCCCGGCACCGACGACTGGTACGTGGCGTACCACCGGTTCGCCATCCCGGGCGGCGACGGCACCCACCGGGAGACCACCATCGACCGGCTGTACTTCGCCGACGACGGCACCATCAAACCGGTGGTGCCCACCCTGACCGGGGTGGAGCCGCTGCGCTACCGGGGCGGGCAGCCCCGGCTACGGATCACCGACCCCGGCGCCGACGGCTGGTACGGCGCGAACGCCGCCCTCACCCTGGCCCACGGCGAGCTGATCCGGCTGGTGGAGTACCAGATCGACGGGGGAGGCTGGTTCCCGTACCGGGAGCCGGTGGCCCTGCCCGCCGGCCGGCACACGATCGAGTACCGGGCGCAGGGGGTCAACCTGCTGTGGAGCACACTTTGGGCGACGTCGGTGCAGGTGGACGGGGTGGCCCCGACCGCCGGGGCGACGCTGGTCGACCGGGCGCTCGTCGTCACCGGCCGGGACACCGACTCCGGGGTGGCCCGGGTCGAGTACCGGCTCGACGGTGGAGAGTGGACCACCTGGACCGGGCCGGTGCCGCTCGACGACCTGGCGCACGGGATCCGTTACCGCGCGGTCGACGTGGCCGGCAACGTCGGCGAGGTGGCCGTGCTGCGGGTGCCGGCGGTCCGGTAGCCGCCGGCCGGACGCGCCGCCCGATCGTGCGTCGGGCGGCGCGTCCAGCACCTCCTCGGGGTGGGCCACGTCGTGGCCGGGCAGCAGGGCGGTGGGCACCACCACCAGGGCGACGCCGTTGGCGGTCCGGGCGACGGGCGGCGGGCACAGCGCGCCGACCGTCCACACGGCGATGAGGACCGCGAGGAAGTCGGGGACCGCCATGCCGGTCAGCGGCCGGGGCGCGATGCGACTCCGTCATCTCACATGCCGGTAGGCGGGATGGACCGGCGTCCGGACGCCTGTCGTTCGATCACCGCCGATGCGCCCGAAGTCCGTTCATGATGTCGGGCCCGTGCCCGGCGGATCTCCTCCGCGCCGGCAACCCAGCGCGCCGCGCCCGCCCGGCCGGCGGTTTCCCCGGCGTCGGGCCCGGGGTCGTCGGCGCTGCGGGCGACGGGGCCCGGGGACGGCCCGGCGGCCACCGGAGCGCGGCCGGCGAGCAGGCGCGACCAGCGGTGGACCTGGTCGGCCCAGGAGTCACCCGCCGGCAGCAGGTGCAGGTGGAAGCGGGGGTGGCGGGTCAACCAGCCCCGGACCGCCGGGGCGTCGTGCAGCGCCGGGTCGTCGGCGACCAGGTGCACCTCCAGGTCGGCGGGCACCGCCCGGTCCACCGCCACCAGGAACCGCCGGTACGCCCCGGCGCGCCGGGGCCGGTCCGGGACGGCCCCGCCGGCGGCCACGAGCTGCTC
>NZ_JACGMO010000169.1:0-12513 GCF_015354745.1 Micromonospora sp. S-DT3-3-22 | reverse complement strand
AGCGCGGCGCGGCGGTCCGCACCCACCGGATCGGGCGCAGCGGTCATCGGCCGGCCCGCCCGGTCGGCGACGCGGTGGCGCGACCAGCCGGGGACCCGCCCGACGGGGGCGGGGCGGCGTGGTCGCCCGCGTGGTTGTCCGTCATCGGCGGGATCAGGAGCCGTTCTTGAGGAAGTCGGGCACGTCGACGTCGTCGAAGAGCACCCGGCGCGGCGACTGCTGCGGCGGCGGCATGGACGCCGGCGCGGTGACCGCCGGGGCCTGCGGCGTCGGCTGGTTCTGGTTGCTCTTGCGCGGTGACTCGGACGCCTTGTACGCGGGCGTGCCCCCGTCGAAGCCGGCGGCGATCACGGTGACCCGCACCTCGTCGCCGAGCGCGTCGTCGATGACCGCGCCGAAGATGATGTTGGCGTCCGGGTGGGCCGCGTCGGTGACCAGCTGCGCGGCGTCGTTGATCTCGAACAGGCCCAGGTCGGAGCCGCCGGCGATGGACAGCAGCACCCCCCGCGCGCCGTCCATGCTCTGCTCCAGCAGCGGGCTGGAGATGGCCGCCTCGGCCGCCTCGACCGCCCGGTTCTCACCCCGGGCGCTGCCGATGCCCATCAGCGCGCTGCCCGCCCCGCTCATCACGCTCTTGACGTCGGCGAAGTCCAGGTTGATCAGACCGGGCGTGGTGATCAGGTCGGTGATGCCCTGGACACCGGAGAGCAGCACCTGGTCGGCGGTGCGGAAGGCGTCCATCATGCTGATCCCCCGGTCACCCAGGGCCAGCAGCCGGTCGTTCGGGATGACGATCAGCGTGTCGCACTGGTTGCGCAGCTCGTCTATCCCCGCCTCGGCCTGCACCTGGCGGCGCTTGCCCTCGAAGGAGAACGGCCGGGTCACCACGCCGATGGTCAGCGCGCCGAGCTTGCGGGCGATGTTGGCGACCACCGGCGCGCCGCCGGTGCCCGTGCCGCCGCCCTCGCCGCAGGTGACGAAGACCATGTCGGCGCCCTTGAGCACCTCCTCGATCTCGTCGCGGTGGTCCTCGGCGGCGTTCTTGCCGACGTCGGGGTTGGCGCCCGCGCCGAGCCCCCGGGTCAGTTCCCGGCCGACGTCGAGCTTGACGTCGGCGTCACTCATCAACAGCGCCTGCGCGTCGGTGTTGATCGCGATGAACTCGACGCCCTTGAGCCCAACCTCGATCATCCGGTTGACGGCGTTGACGCCGCCGCCGCCGATGCCGACGACCTTGATGACCGCCAGGTAGTTGTGCGGAGGTGTCATCTCCGGTCCTTTCCCTTCGAGATTGGCTCGCACCGCCCCGGTACGGCGTGGCCCAGACCGGTGGTCGACGAGCTGTCACCAGCGAGGATCAGAGGTGAACCCTAACCCTCTACTAGAGGCTTACAGTTATGTCAACCACTGGTCCTCTTCGGGGCAACGTAAGCGCCCCCACGCCGAGAGCCAAGGACCCCACCGGCGTGTCGCCGCCGGGAGCGTAACGACTCACGTTCGCTGCGGACCTCACCGGAAGGTCACCACGTCCGGCGCGCTCACGTCGATCGTGTCGGCCTTCCGACCGAGCAGCGCCGTCGCCACCCGCGCCTTGTCCTCGCCCCGGGTCGCGTCGCCCCACACCACCGTCCGCCCGTCGCGCAGCGTCAGCCCGATCCGGGCCAGCCCCTCGACGCCCACCTCGACCAGCACGGCCCGCAGCTGCGGGGTGAGGACGGCCAGCACCTGCAACGCCGCCCGGGTGCCCGGATCGTCCGGCCCCGGCGTGGCCAACCGCACCACCGGCAGTCCCTGCGGGGCGCGGGGCAGCTCGCGGAACACCACCCCGCTGCGGTCGAGCACCACGAACCGGTCGTCGCGCGGCACCGCCGCCACCCCCGTACGCTCCACCACCGTCACCACCAGCGTGTCCGGCCAGTCACGGCGGACCGTGGCCCGCTCCACCGGGGGCAGCCCGCCGATCCGCCGGGCCGTCGCCGCCAGGTCCACCCGGGCCAGCGGCACCCCGTCCGGCACCGCCGCCGCGTCACGCACCTCGACCGGGGTGACCAGCCGGGCCCCCTCCACCCGGACCTCGCGCACCCCGAACAGGCCGGAGCCGAGCACCGTCCAGGCCACCAGGGCGGCGAGGACCAGTACCCCGGCCAGCACCGCCCAGGGCAGGGCGGCCCGCATCCGCCGCTGCCGGGCCCGCGCCATGAACCGCCGGGTGGACGGCGGAACGGCGTCGCTGCCGGCCCGCACGAGCTGCCAGCGCCGCGCCGGGCCACGTCGGGGGCCGCCGTCCGCGCCCGCGGCACGACCGGTACGGCCCCGGGCCGGGCCCGGACTCATCCGGTGGTGAAGGCCGTGCCGTCCCGACCCGACCCGGTCGCCGGCCCGGTCACCCGGGCGGTCAGCGCGTCGAGCAGCTGGTCGCCCAGCAGCGAGATCGGCGGAGCCCCCATGGTCACCACCACGTCGCCGGGACGGGCCCGGCGGGCCACCTCCACCGGCGCGTCGTCCCAGGAGTCCACGAAGACCTTGTGCGCCGCGTCCAGCGGCACCGCCGCCAGCAACGCCACCGACCCCTCACCCGGCTGGCGCAGCTCACCGGGGCCGAAGACCTCCAGCAGCACCAGCTCGTCGGCGATGCCCAGGGCGGCGGCGATCTCCGCCTGGAGATCGCGGGTGCGGTAGAGCCGGTACGGCTGGAAGACCACGATCAGCCGGCCGTCGCCGGCCACCTCCCGCAGCGTCTGCAGGGCCAGCGTCATCGAGGTCGGGTGGTAGGCGTACTCGTCGTAGACCAGCACCCCGTCGGCGACGCCCTTGCGCTCGAAGCGCCGGCGGACCCCGGGGAACGCGGCCAGCGCCGCCTCCGCCGCCGCCACCGGCAGGCCGAGCAGGTGGGCGGCGAGCACCGCCGAGGCGCTGTTGAGCCCCATGTGCCGCCCCGGCACCGGCAGCCGGATCTCGCCCAGCGAACGGCCGTCGAGCGCCGCCAGGTACCGCACCCCCTGGGCGGACGAGGCCATCTCGGACAGCCGCAGGTCGGCGTCGGCCGCCTCGCCGTACGTCCAGACCCGCCGGCCCTCGGCGCGCAGCGTCTCGGCCAGCCGCCGGCCGCCCGGGTCGTCGGCGCAGGTGATGACGTACCCGGCCGGGTCGGTGAGCCGGGCGAACTCGGCGAAGGTCGCCTCCAGGGTCGCCAGGTCGCCGTAGGTGTTCAGGTGGTCGGCCTCGATGTTGGTGATGATCGAGACGAACGGGCGGTAGATCAGGAACGACCTGTCGCTCTCGTCCGCCTCGACCACGAAGTGCTCGCCGGTGCCGTGGTGCGCCCCGGAGCCCACCTCGGAGATCTCCCCGCCGATGACGAAGGACGGGTCGACCCCGGCCTGCTGGAGCACCATGGTCACCATCGAGGTGGTGGTGGTCTTGCCGTGGGTGCCGGCCACCGCCACCGTCCGCCGGCCGGTCATCGCCGCGGCCAGCGCCTCGGAGCGGTGCAGCACCCGCAGCCCGCGCCGCCGCGCCTCCACCATCTCCAGGTGGTCCTGCGGGATGGCCGAGGAGTAGACGACGGTGTCCACCCCGTCGAGGTTGGCCGCCTCGTGGCTCATGTGGATGGTGCCGCCCAGCGCCCGCATCCCGGCCAGCGACGGCCACTCGCGCAGCTCGCTGCCGGAGACCGGCAGGCCCCGGGTGAGGAAGAGCCGGGCCAGGCCGCTCATGCCGACCCCGCCCACCCCGATCAGGTGGATCCGGCCCAGGTCCTCCGCGGTGAGCGTGCCGGCCGGGGTGAACTGCGCGGTGTTCATGCCAGGTACCTTCCCGTCGCGCTGGACCGGCTCACCGGGCCACCGCCTCGTAGACGAAGTTGAGCAGGGCCACGTCGCCGTCGCGTCGCCCGTACGCGGCGGCGGCGGCACCCATCGCGTACAGCCGCTGCGGGTCGCGCAGCAGGGGCAGCACGGTGCGCTCCAGCCAGGCCGGGGTCAGCTCGGCGTCGTCGACGAGCAGCCCGCCGCCGGCCTCCACCACGGGCAGCGCGTTGCGCTTCTGCTCCTGGTTGGAGTGCGGGTACGGCACGTAGATGGTGGGCAGCCCGATGGCGGCCACCTCGGCGCAGGTCATCGCCCCGCCCCGGGCCAGCATCAGGTCGGCGGCGGCGTAGCCCAGCTCCATCTCGGACAGGTAGGGCAGCGCCACGTACGGCACCGGCAGGTCGGTGGGGATCGGCACCGGCTCGTTGCGGGCGCCCATCACGTGCAGCACCTGCACGCCGTTGCGGGCCAGTTCCTTGGCCGCGCCGGAGACCGCCAGGTTGATCGACCGGGCACCCTGCGAGCCACCGGCGACGAAGAGCACCGGCAGGTCGGGCCGGAGTCCGAAGTGGGCGCGGGCGGCGGCCCGCATCGCGTTGCGGTCCAGCCCGGCGATGCCCCGGCGCAGCGGCACCCCGACCACCCGGGCGTCGCGCAGCGCCTCGGCCTGGGCCGGCTGGTGCGGGAAGCCGACGGCGATGTTCTTGGTGAACTTCATCCCGAGCCGGTTGGCCACCCCCGGCGGGACGTTCACCTCGTGGATGACGATCGGCATCTCGCGCCGCCAGGCGGCCAGGTAGCCGGGGACGGAGACGTACCCGCCGAAGCCGACGACCACGTCGGCGGCGACCTCGTCGATCACCTTGCCGGCGGCGCGGGCCGCCTTCCACATCCGGTCCGGGGTGCGGACCAGGCCCATGTTGACCGAGCGGGGCAGCTGGTAGGCGGGGATCTGCCGCAGGTCGTAGCCGGCCGGCGGGATCAGCTCGTTCTCCAGGCCCTTGGGGGTGCCGAGGCAGGTGATCCGGACGCCCGGGTCGTGTCGGCGCAGGCAGTCGGCGAAGGCGAGCAGCGGGTAGATGTGCCCACCGGTGCCCCCTCCACAGAGCACCACCGAACGCAGCGGACCCATCAGCGTCTCCTCTCGCTCGCCGGCCCGCCCCGGGTCCGGTCCTGCCGGACGCCGCGCGGTACGGCCTGATCGTCGGGTCGCCGCCCGCGCGCCCGGGGTACGGACCCCGGGGCAGCCGGTGGCGACGCCGGTCGGCTCCGCGCACCGGGAAGCGGCGGCAACGGGGCCCAGACTAGTCGGACCCATCGGGCGGGCGGACGGGCGTGCAGGGCCCGGGCCGCGTCGGGCTCGGCGCGGGCGAAGGAGGCGAGCATGCCCACCGCGGCCAGGGTGACGACCAGGGCGCTGCCGCCGTCGGAGATGAACGGCAGCGGCACGCCGGTCAGCGGCAGCAGCTTGGTCACCCCACCGATGTTGATCACGGCCTGGCCGACCAGCCAGGCGGTGACCGCGGTGGCGGCGAGCCGGCGGAACGGGTCGGCGACCCGGCGGGCGATCCGCAGCCCGGTGTAGGCCAGCACGGCGAACAGCACCAGGATGACGGTGCAGCCGACCACGCCCAGCTCCTCGGCGATGACGGCGAAGATGAAGTCGTTGTGGGCGGCCGGCAGCCAGCCGAACTTGACGCTGCTCTTGCCGAGGCCGACGCCGAACCAGCCGCCGTGCTCGATGGCGTTGCGCGCCTGGACCATCTGCCAGCAGGCGTCCTCGACGCACTTGGCCGGGTCGGGCGTGTCGAGGAACGAGGTGAGCCGGGCCAGCCGGTAGTTCTCCTGGCCGCGCGCCCCGGAGCCGGCCCCGAGCGAGGCGACGGCGACCAGCAGGCCGATGCCGGCCAGGCCGACCGCGGACAGGGCGGCGAAGACCCGCAGCCGCACCCCGGCCGCCCAGAGCAGCCCGACCACGATGGCCAGCAGGCAGAGCATGCTGCCCAGGTCGTTGTAGCCGACCAGCACGAACAGCAGGCCGACCACCGGGAACAGCGGGGTGGCCAGCTCCCGCCACCAGCCCAGCGCGGCGCCCTTGCGGGCGATCACGTGCGCGCCCCACAGCACCAGCGCCAGCTTGGCCAGCTCGGCGGGCTGCACCTGGATCGGCCCGAGATAGAGCCAGAGCAGGTTGGCCCGCAGCGGCCCGAGGGACTCCAGCCCGAACAGGGCGTCCAGGGCCACCAGCAGGTTGAGCACCAGCAGCAGCACCACGGCGCCGCCGAGCAGCGGCCGGCCCAGCGAGCGGAAGGTGGTGGCCGGCAGCCGCTGGCAGGCCCAGAACGCGACGATGCCGATCACCGCGAAGATGGCCTGCTTGGTCACCGAGGCGGCGGCGTCGCCGGCCTCGGCGTAGTCGCGCACGCTGGTGGCCGAGAAGACCATGGTCAGGCCGATCAGCAGCAGCAGGCCGGCGCTGGACAGCAGCAGGTAGTAGGAGGCCAACGGGCGGGCCAGCAGGCCGCGCAGCGCCGCCAGGCCGCCGGCCGGGCCCAGCCCGGACAGCCCGCCGGGCGGGTCGGCGGTACGCCCCGTGCCCGCGGCCCGCCGCGGCTGGGTCTCCGTCGTCGTCCCGGTGCTCGTGCCTCGGTCCTCCCCCACCCGCCCATCATCGCCGCTGCGGGCGGCCCGTTCCGGCCGTTCCCCCCGGTCGGCGTGTCGAAATACGAAACGGGGGCCCCTCCGGTAGGAGGAACCCCCGTCCGTGGCCGTCCGGCCGGTCAGCCCATGCTGGCCAGGAAGTCGCTGTAGAACAGGCCCAGCGCGATGGCCACCCCGATGCCCGCGATGATCCAGAACCGGACCACGATGTTGACCTCGCTCCAGCCGGCCAACTCGAAGTGGTGCTGGAGCGGGGACATCCGGAACACCCGCTTGCCGGTGGTCCGGAACGAGATGATCTGGATCACCACGGACATCGTGATGATCACGAAGAGGCCGCCGAGGATCGGCAGCAGCAGCACCGTCCGGGTGGACATCGCCATCCCGGCGATCAGCCCGCCCAGGCCCAGCGCGCCGGTGTCGCCCATGAAGATCCGGGCCGGGGAGGTGTTCCACCACAGGAAGCCCACGCAGGCCCCGGCCGCCGCCCCGGCGATCAGCGCGATCTCCAGCGGGTCCCGGACGGCGTAGCAGTAGTTGTTCGGATTGGCGGTGTACGTCGGGTCGGCGCACCAGTGCCGGTACTGCCAGAACGCGATCAGCGCGTACGCGGCCAGCACCATCACCGAGGCGCCGGTGGCCAGCCCGTCCAGCCCGTCGGTGAGGTTGACCCCGTTGGTCGCCGCCATCACCACCATGATGATCACGATGACCGAGGCGACCTTGCCGATCTCCAGGGCCGGGATGTCCCGGATGAAGCTCAGCGTGGTGCTGCCCACGGTCTCGGTGTTGGTCGTCGCGCCGCTGGCGTCGGTCATGCTGCTCGGGAAGTACAGCGCGACCACCCCGAAGACCGCGCCCACCAGGATCTGCCCGAACAGCTTGCCGCGCTTGTTGAGCCCGCCGCTGTGCCGCTTGCGCACCTTGAGGAAGTCGTCGATGAAGCCGACCGCGCCGGAGAAGACCATCAGCCCCAGCAGCACCAGGGCGGTGATGGTCGGCTCGACCTGGGCGATCTGCGCGTCCGGCAGGGTGGTCAGGGCGAGGTGGCCGGCGACGTACGCGATCACCGTGGCCAGGATGAACACCACGCCGCCCATCGTCGGCGTGCCCTTCTTGCCCTCGTTGCTGGCCAGCCCGAGGTTCGATCGGATCGGCTGACCGGCCTTGAGCCGGGCGAACACCCTGATCGCCAGCGGGGTCGCCAGCAGCGACACCAGGAACGCCACCCCGATGGCGACGATGACCGCCCTCACGCGGCACCCCCCGCGCCGGTCCCGTCACCGGAGGCGTCGACCCGAAGCGCGTCGGCGACCTCCCAGGTCCGGTACCGGGAGCCCTTCACCAGGACGACGTCGCCCGGTCGTAGCTCGCTGCGCAGCACCTCGACGGCCGCCGCCTGATCGGTGAGCAGCACCGACTCTCCTCCCCAGTCACTTACCGCTGTCGCGCCCTCGTGGATCGGCGCGGCCGGCTCACCCACCACGAGCAGCCGGTCGACACCGAGTTCGGCCGCCAGCCGGCCGACCTCCCGGTGCCCCTCGTCCTC
Organism: Micromonospora sp. S-DT3-3-22; assembly: GCF_015354745.1. Classification (NCBI taxonomy): domain Bacteria; kingdom Bacillati; phylum Actinomycetota; class Actinomycetes; order Micromonosporales; family Micromonosporaceae; genus Micromonospora; species Micromonospora sp. S-DT3-3-22. Next base: position 4,494 of record NZ_JACGMO010000169.1, on the reverse strand, counting down.
GTACGCGCCCAGCTCGGCCATGTAGCCCAGCGCGGCGAACGTCCGCCCGCCCCGGTGCATCCCGGCCAGCGCGCGCAGCGCCACCGCCGTCGAGGCCGGGTTGGCGTTGTACGAGTCGTCGATCACGGTCACCCCGTCGGGACGGGTGAAGACGTCCATCCGGCGGGTGGAGACCAGCCCCAGGTCACCCAGGGCCGCCGCCAGCTCGGCCAGCGGCATGCCCAGCTCGCGGGCGACCGCCGCCGCGGCGAGCGAATTGGAGACCTGGTGCCGGCCGGTCAGGCCGAGCCGCACCGGGGCGCTCCCCTCCGGGGTCACCAGGGTGTACGCCGGTCGCCCCTGCCCGTCCAGGGTGACGTCCACCGCGCGGACGTCGGCGTCGGCCGACTCCCCGTAGCGGACGACCCGGGCCACGGTGCGGGACGCCATCGCGGCGACCAGCGGGTCGTCGGCGTTCAGCACCGCCAGCCCGTCGGCCGGCAGCGCCTCCACCAGCTCCCCCTTGGCCAGCGCGATGTTCTCCACCGAGCCGAACTCGCCCAGGTGCGCCACCCCGACGTTGAGCACCACCGAGATCCGCGGCGGCACCACGTCGCAGAGGTAGCGGACGTGCCCGACGCCCCGCGCCCCCTTCTCCATCACCAGGTACCGGGTCTGCCCGGTGGCCTGCAACGCCGTGTACGGGTGCCCCAGCTCGTTGTTGAACGACCCGGGCGGGGCGACCGTCGGGCCGAGCCGGACGGCGAGCTGGGCGATCAGGTCCTTGGTGGTGGTCTTGCCCGACGAGCCGGTCAGCCCGATCACGGTGAGACCGGGCAGCCGGTCCACCACGGCGCGGGCCAGCCGGCCCAGCGCGGCCAGCGCGTCGTCCACCAGCACCATCGGCACCCCGGGCAGCTCCCGGGTGCCGAGCACCGCCACCGCGCCGGCGGTGACCGCACCGGCGGCGTAGTCGTGCCCGTCGACCCGCTCGCCGGGGAAGGCGACGAAGAGCGCCCCGGCGGTGACCTTGCGGGAGTCGAACTCGACCGGGCCGGTGACCCGGGTGTCCGGGTCGACGGCGTACAGCCGACCGCCGACCGCCGTGGCCACCTCGGCCAGGGTCAGCGGGATCACCGCTGACCCGCCAGGTCGCCGAAGCGGACGCGCAACGCCTCCGCCAGCTCGGTGCGGTCGTCGAACGGGTACACCTCGCCGGCGATCTCCTGACCGCGTTCGTGTCCCTTGCCGAGCAGCGCCACCACGTCACCCGGCTCGGCCAGCCGGACCGCCTCGGCGATCGCCTCCCGCCGGCCGGGCACCTCGATGATCCGGGCCGCCGCGGCGGCGTCGTACGCCCCGGCCAGCACCTCGGCCCGGATCGTCGCCGGGTCCTCGGTACGCGGGTTGTCGTCGGTCACCAGCACCACGTCCGCGCCCCGGGCGGCGGCGGCGCCCATCACCGGGCGCTTGCCCCGGTCCCGGTCGCCACCGGCACCGATGACGCAGATCAGCCGGCCGGTGCCGGTGTCGCGCAGGGCGGCCAGCGCGGCCACCACGGCGTCGGTCTTGTGCGCGTAGTCGACCACGCCGCGCACCGGGGCGTCCCCGCTGACCAGCTCCAGCCGGCCGGGCACCCCGCCGCAGGCGGCCACCCCGGCGGCGGCGGTCACCGGGTCGACCCCGGCGGCGACCAGGCAGGCGACGGCGAGCAGCGCGTTGGCCACGTTGTGCCGGCCGGGCAGGGCCACCCCGGCGGGCAGGACCAGGTCGTCGGGGCCGTGCGCGGTGAACCGCTGGGCGTAGCCCTCGCCGCCGACCCGGTCGGCCCACCAGGTGGCGGTCGGGTCGCCGGCCGCCGAGTAGCTTACCGTGGCCGGCCGGAACAGCGGACGCAACGCCGGGTCGTCGTGGTTGAGCACCTCGACCCGGCAGCGCCCGTCGAACAGCTTCGCCTTGGCCGCGAAGTAGTCCGCCGAGTCGGCGTGGAAGTCGAGGTGGTCGGAGCCGAAGTTGGTGTAGCCGCCGACGGTGAACCGGACCCCGCCGACCCGCCCCATCGCCAGGGCGTGACTGGACACCTCCATCACCACCGCGGTCACCCCGCGCTCCCGGGCGGCGGCGAGCAGGGCGTGCAGGTCGGTGGCCTCCGGGGTGGTCCGGACGCTGTCGGTCACCAGGTCGCCCAGCCGGGTCTCCACGGTGCCGATCAGCCCGGTGACGTGGCCGGCGGCCCGCAACCCGGACTCGATCAGGTAGGCGGTGGAGGTCTTGCCGGCGGTGCCGGTCACCCCGATCACGGTGAGCCCGTCGGTCGGGTCGCCGTAGACGGCGGCGGCCAGCTCGCCCAGGACCGCCCGGGGGTCGGGCGTCACCAGGACGGGCAGCCCCGTCGCGCCGGCCGCGACGGCACCGGCCGGGTCGGTCAGCACGGCCACCGCACCGGCCGTGGCCGCGGCGGCGGCGAACTCCGCGCCGTGCCGACGGGCCCCGGGCAACGCGGCGTACAGGTCGCCGGGGCGGACCTCCTGGCTGGCGTGGGTCACCCCGGTCACGACCAGCGCGGCGGCGTCGGCCGGCGGCGTCACGGCGAGCCGGTCGGCGAGGTCGCCGAGCCGGACTCCGGGCACGGTACGGGGGCGTGGATTGCCGGGCACGGCGTCAGACCCTACCCGGTCGTCCGGTTCCGGCCGCACAGCCGCCCCGATGGTTCGTCGGCACTCACCGATGATGTCCCGCCGTTCCCGGTCAGCGCGGAAAGACCTCGAAGTTGGGGGATTTCCCGCGCGACGGCGGGACCCGGTAGTGACGCAGGGTGAAGCCCATCATCTCGCGGAACGCCGGGGCGACGACCGCGCCGCCACCGCCCTCGGGGTTCCACACGAAGACCGCCACCACGTACCGGGGCGCCTCGGCGGGCGCCATCCCGATGAACGAGCCGACCTCGCCGGGTTGCTGCTTGCCGTCGACGTAGCGCAGCCCGGTGCCGGTCTTGCCGGCGATCCGGTAGCCGGGCACCGCGGCGGCCAGGCCGGTCGCGCCGTCGACCGTGGTCACCGCCTCCAGCAGGGTACGCAGCGCGGCCGCGTTGCCCGGGCTGAGCACCGAGCGGGTGACCGGGGCGGCGGAGGGGGTGCGTTTGCCGTCCGCCCCGACCACTTCCTTGATCAGGTGCGGCTGGACGTAGGTGCCGTCGTTGGCGATGGTGGCGTACGCGGCGGCCATCTGCAGCGGGGTGGCGTCGACGCTGTGCCCGATCGGCACCGACCCGTACGACGATCCGCTCCACTGGTCGGCCGGGAGCAGCCGCCCGGACGCCTCACCGGGCATCCCCTCGCCGGTGGGCTGCCCCAGCCCGAACCGCTTCTGGTAGTCGATCAGCCGGTCGGGGCCGAGCCGGTCACCGATCTCGATGGTGCCGACGTTGGACGAGTAGGCCAGCATCCCGGCCACGCTGAGCTTCTTGCCGTCGGCGGGGTGGGTGTCGCGGAAGGTCACCCCGCCCCGGGTGACGGTGTTCGCGACCGGCCAGGCGCTGTCCGGCGTGATGATGCCCTCCTGCAGGGCCGCGCCGTAGGTGATCGCCTTGTGCACCGAGCCGGGGTCGACCACGAAGCTGGTGGCCGCGTCCTCCCGGTCGGTGGGCCGGCTCTGCTCCGGCGACGCCGCGTTGTAGGTCGGGTTGCTGGCCTGGGCCAGCACGTCGCCGGTCTTGGCGTCGAGCACCACCGCCGCGCCGATCGCGCCCCGGGTCTGCGCCATCTGCCGGCTGAGGATCTGCTGCACCTGGAACTGCAGGTCCCGGTCGACGGTGAGCACCAGCGAGCTGCCCGGTTTGGGGTCGGTGGTCTGGCTGTAGCCGCCGGGGATCGGCGCGTTGAGGTCACCGAGGCCCGCCTCGTACACCCGGCGGCCGTCCTGCCCGCGCAGCACGTCGTCGTAGCGGGCCTCCAGGCCCTCCAGGCCGTCCATGTCCTGGCTGGTGAAGCCGACCAGGTTGGCGGCCAGGTCGCCGCCGGGCACCTCGCGGCGCTCGTCGCGGTGGGTGCCGATGCCGGCGAGGTCGAGGGCCTCGATCTGCTTGGCCCGCGCGATGTCGACGCCCCGGGCCAGGTAGCGGAACTGGAGGCCGCCCTGCCGCTTCATCTTCTCGGCCAGTTCGGAGACGGGGACGCCGAGCAGCGGGGAGAGCAGCTTCGCGGTCTCCGTGCGGTCCTTGACCATGGTGGGGTCGGCGAAGACGTACCGGGCCTCGACGCTGCGGGCCAACGGTGCGCCGGTGCGGTCCTGGATCGAGCCGCGCGGGGCCGGCAGGTCGATCCGGGTGAGCCGGTTGTCGACGCCGCCACCGGCGTACGCCGGGGTGTCCACGGCCTGCAGGACGACCAGCCGGATGCCGATCACGGCGAAGACCGCGAGCACCAGCATGGTGCCCAGCCGCAGCCGGCGTCGCGGCTCGGCGAGCTTCGGCGGGCGGCGCGGCTTGCGTACCGGTCGTCGCCCGGCGGGCCGGTC